>DATCYH010000397.1:0-8076 GCA_036570405.1 Nocardioides sp. | reverse complement strand
GCCGCCGCGTCACCATGTGCCCGGTTCGGACCAGTTCGCAGAGGCAGTACGTCGTGGCATGGGGTGGGCGATGCTGCCCGACCTCCAGACCGTCGAGGACAGGGCCGCCGGCAACCTGGTCGAGATCGGGGCGCGGCCGGTGATCGACGTACCGTTGTTCTGGCAGCGGTGGCGCCTGGACTCACCTGTCCTGGCGCAGGTGACCGCCGCGATTCGGGAGGGCGCGTCGGCGGCGCTGCGATGAGTCAGACCATCGGATCCTCGACCTGCAGTGGTGCGCTGGTCGGCACCTGCACCGGCTCGGCGCCCGGGCCGACGCCGTTGACCTCCGGGGAGATCCTGCGCTCGAGACCGATCGCGACCACGGCCAGCCCCGCACAACCGGCCACGAGCAGGGCGATGAAGGCGGAGTTCAGCTGGTGGCGCAGCATGAACCCCGCCACCAGGGGCGCGAGCACCGCACCGAGCTGGAACGAGCCGGACGACAGCGCGTTGTAGCGACCCCGCAGGTGCGCCGGGGCCAGGTCGTTGGTGATCGCCGGCAGGGTCGGCTGGAGCAGGGTCTCCCCGCTGGCGAAGAGTGCGTGGAAGACCAGCACCATCGCGGCAGCGGTCAGGGTGCCGGAGAAGGCGCCGGTGGCGCCGAGGATCAGCCAGGACGCGGCCCAGATCGCCGCCATCAGCACGACCACCCGGGTGCGCCGACGACCGTGGATCTTGCGCAGCACGAAGAACTGGAAGGCGACGATGACCACCGTGTTGACCGCGAACGCCCACCCGATCACCCGCGTGGAGACCTCACTGACCTCACGCGCGAAGGCCGGGAAGCCCGCCTCCATCTGCCCGTAGCCGATGAACGCGAAGACGAGCCCGATCGCGAACAGGTGCGGGACCCCGGGGCGGCGCAGAATCGAGAGATAACTGACCTTGACGCCGACCTCCTCCTCCGGAGTCTCGCTGCGGCCGTGCACGTGCCGGAGCGGGCCGAGCATCAGCGCGAGCGGGATCAACATGCAGACCGCGTCGACGAGGAAGATCGTCGTGAACGTCTCCGGGCGCGACACGTCGATGAAGATGCCGCCCACCACTCCGCCGAGCCCGATGCCCAAGTTGACCAGGGCGAAGTTGATCCCAAAATATTGCACGCGTACCGGGCCGTCGACCAGCGACGAGATCAGCACGTTGAACGCGCCCCAGCCGCCGGCGTTGCAGATGCCGATGAAGAACATTGCCGCGATCACGCTCGGAACATCCTCGGCGAAGGCCAGGATCGCCACCCCGATCGACTGCGCGCCACTGCCGATGATGACCATGATCCGCGCGCCGAGACGGTCGGTGAGGTTGCCGGCCACCGGGGTGAGGAGCAGCGCGATCGCGAAGGCGGGTGCCATCAGCGACCCCGCCACGTCCAGGGTCAGCCCGCGCACCTCGTGCAGATAGATCACCGTGAACGGCAAGGTGAGCCCGCGGCCGAGCACCTGGAAGACCGTCGAGCAGAGCAGCCAGCGGGCCGGCGTCGGCAGCGCCGCCCAGAACGAGGAGACGGTCATGGCATGCGGGTCCGAGGTCACCGGCACATTCTGCTTGGTGCGACTGACACCAGCGAACGGTTATTGCCCGCGCATCAGGTTGAGGTCGACCGGGCCGTCGATCCCGTCGACGGTGCCGCGGTCGTTGCGCTGCCAGATGTGCCACTCGCCCGGTGGCGGCACCGTGCCCACCCGACGCACCCACAGGGGCCGGTCGAACTCCGCCACCATCGAGTAGAACGCCTCGAAGTCGGGGTGGTAGTAGACGACGACCTGCTCCTCGCTCGCCTCCTCGACCAGGTCGATGAACCTCTGCACCCGCTCCTGCAGGAGCACCGGGTCCGGGGGCGGATCGCAGTTGCCGATCAGCTCCAGGTCGACGACCGGTGGCAGGTCGGTGGCACCGGTGATGGTGGCGACGAAGTGCGCGGCCTGCGGCTCGGGCGAAGCGCAGAGCGTGTAGTAGTGGTAGGCCCCGACCTCGATCCCGGCTGCCTTCGCACCTCGCGCGTTGCTCACGAAGCGAGGATCGCTGAACCCGCCGCCCTCGGTCGCCTTGAGATAGGCGAACTCGACCCCGTCCGCAGCGACCCGCTCCCAGTCGATCGCGCCCTGGTGATGCGAGACGTCGATGCCGTGGCGCTCGGCCGGGACCGCCTTCGACTCGGTGGCACTCGGGCTCGCGGACGGAGTGGCTGTAGGTGCTTGTGTCGGGCTCGGGCTCGGCGTCACCGTGGTGTCCTCGGGGGAACACGCCGCGAGGAGCAGACCGACCAGGAGCAGTACGGCGTACCTCATCGACTCACTGCCCTGCCAACAGAGTGCCGAGCAGCCGCGCCGTTCGAGAACGCCACGCCCTGTCCGGCTCACCGTGGCGCAGCACCCGGCTCAGGTAGGAACCGAGCAGGACGTCGACGAGCAGGTCGGGATCGGCATGCTCGACGAGCGACCCCGAGTCGACGTCCGCCGAGATCTGGGCGTGGATGGGTTCGAGCCCCGCGGACAGTGAGCGGCGGAGGGCCGCACTGAAGGCCGGGTCGGTGTCGGCCAGGACCGCCGCGACGCCACCGAGGCCGATCCCGTTCGCGAGCACCTCCTCGGCGCGCTCGAGGACCCAGTCCAGCTTCTTCTCGAGGGTGGAGTCAGCGGCCGGTGCACCCTGTTCGGTGACCGGCTGGAGTGCCGCGACCAGCAACTCCTCACGATCTCGGTAGCGCCTATAGATCGTTGTCCGAGCGATCCCACTGCGATTTGCGACCCCCGCGATGCTGACCGTCGCGGGGCCGCCCTCACGGATCAGCTGCTGAGTGGCCTCCACGATCTGCCGGTCGACCTCAGTGCGGCGTGGGCGCCCGGGGGACCTGACGGCGTCCGGATCAGGAGGGGGCATTGGGGCATTCTTCCTCACGAGGGGATTACGCTACACTATGTGTATCGAAATTAGAAAGGGTGACCCACTCATGACCACCACTTCGTTCATGATCTTCCTGATCGGTGCCATCGGCGTGAATGTCCTCGTCTACGGCGGGATGACGCTGGTCTACTTCCGGGACAAGAACAAGCCGCCCCGCACGAAGGCCGCCAGGCTGGCCGTGCAGAGCACGTCCCAGGAGCAGCAGATAGAGCCGGGCCGATCGGAACTCTTCGACGCCGCCTGAGCCTCATCGGTCGAGCTCGACGATCAGCCGCTTCGGCGCCGTCAACCGGTAGGACGCATCCACCAGCTCGGCCACCTCGACCCAGTCGGTCTGAGGATCGGCCAGGTCGAGGGCGCGCCATCCGAACGGCCCGTAGTACATCGGTGAGAAGAACCGCGGGTCCTGGTCCAAAGCCTCGCGCTCGGACTCCTCGACCTTCACCAACAACGCGGCATCCACCCGGCGATGTCCGCCGTCGATCTTCTCGCCGCCACCGAAGACCGCGAAGTTCTTCTTGACCCGGAAGTTCGGCCGGCCGTGGGAGACATATTCCTCCGCTCCCGGGAAGCCGAGCACCACACCTCGGAGCCGGATCAACAATGGATCGTCGTCGTCGAACATCACCGGGTGGGCCACGACGCTCAGTCCCCGATCAACTCGGCCAGCACCGTGGCCTGACTGTGCTCGATGTCCTTGGTGGCCGTGACCAGAGTGAGTCGCTTCCCGGTCACGGCATCCTTCAGCGCGGCCAGCGCCTCCTTACCGGCCTTCGTGTCGAGCTCCTTGCGATAGCGCTTCGCGAACTCCTCGAACCGCTCCGGGTCATGGCCGAACCACTTGCGCAGGTCCGTCGAGGGCGCCACATCCTTGTTCCAGTCGTCGAGCTCGAGATCCTCCTTGGCCACCCCCCGTGGCCAGACCCGATCGACCAGCACCCTGGTCCCGTCATTGGTCGCGGGATCGTCATAGACCCGCTTGATGCGCACGTCCATCAGTTCCTCCATCTGGTCCGGCTGCTGGGCACGCTGCCGGACGGCTGCGAACCCACCTGGACCTCACTTCCATAGGACCAGCCGGACCGCAACGGCAGGTAGGCCCCACTCCAGAATGTGCCGGGGTCGAACCACGCCGCCTTCCGGTCGTCCGCGACGATCCCCATCTCCTGCAGGGTGAGTGCCACCGTCTCGGCGCAGAACGCCTCCTCGGGCCGCACCCGCTCCCCCCGCTTGCGGCGCGGGACATAGGCGTCGCGGCTGCGCAGCCACCGACCGGCCAGCTTGAGTGTGCTGGGGAACGAGACCCCGTCCAACCGCGCGATGGTGCCGAGCACCGAGTCCTCCTCGGCCCGGCCCACCTCCGGATGCAGTTGCCGCAGATAGGCGGTCTGGGCGTAGGTCTCCCGCCACCGGCCCACTGCCTCGGACAGGTCGTGGAGCTGTACGCCGCGGTGGTGGTCACCGCTCCAGTGGTCCAGGAGCGTCTTGCTCAGCTCCGCATGCCAGAGCAGCGGCGGCAGGTCGTCGACCACCACCGACATCGCGACATGGTTCACCGGGGCGTTGGAGACGACCCGGATCGCGCGGTCGGCCGCCGTACGTCCCCGGAAGAGCCACAGGTCGCCGGTGCGGGTGACGCGAATCGCGTCGTCGATGTCGAGCACGCTCCGAGGCTAACCTGATTCCATGGCGAAGAACTGGTGGAAGTGGGTGGGTCTGGCCGGCGTCGCCGGGGTCGCGGCAACCGGCGCGGTGATCGCGCGCAACGAACGCGAGCGCCGCTCTTACACCCCCGACGAGATCCGCACCCGGCTGCGCCAACGGCACGCGGAGGCCGAATCCAGGTGAACCGATCCGTACGGTGGAGCCATGCGCTCCCCGATCCCGGACTACCTGCAGGAGGTCCTTGCCGCCTGTGCCCCCGCCACGGGAGCGGTGGCCGACTACATCCCCGAACTCGCTGCGGCCGATCCGGATCGGCTGGCGATCTGCATCGCGACACCCGACGGAGCGGTCTACACCGCCGGTGACACCGACGTCGAGTTCACCATCCAGTCGATGTCCAAGCCGTTCGTCTATGCCCTGGCGATCGCCGACCTCGGCCTGAAGGGCGTGCTGGCGAAGGTCGACGTCGAGCCCTCCGGCGAGGCGTTCAACGTGATCTCGCTGGAGGAGGAGTCCGGCCGCCCGGAGAACCCGATGATCAACGCCGGCGCGATCCTGACCCACTCGCTGGTCCGCGGTGCCGACGACGAGGAGCGCTTCGCCAGGATCCTCGACCTGTTCAGCAAGCTGGCCGGGCGGGAGCTCTCCGTGGACGAGCAGGTCTTCGCCTCCGAGTGGTCGACCACGCACCGCAACCTGGCGATGGGCCACATGCTCAAGGCGGTCGGGGTGATGGAGGCGGACCCGGTCGCGGTGGTGCGCGGCTATGTCCGCCAGTGCGCGATCAAGGTGACCTGTCGCGACCTGGCGGTGATGGCCGCGACCCTGGCGGGCGGCGGCGTACACCCGGTCAGCGGCGAGCGACTGCTCTCCCGCGAGGTGACCCGGCAGGCACTGAGCGTGATGACGACGTGCGGGATGTATGACGCCGCCGGCGACTGGGTGACCACCGTCGGGATCCCGGCCAAGAGCGGGGTCAGCGGCGGCATCCTCGGCTCGTTGCCCGGCCAGGTCGGGATCGCGGTCTTCTCGCCCCGCCTGGACGTGCACGGGCACAGCGTCCGCGGCGTCGAGGTCTTCGGACGCCTCTCGGCCGACATGGGCCTGCACATGATGGACGTGGCTCCCCAGCCGACGGCTGCGCTGCGCCAGCAGTACGCCGACGATGCCCGCACCGTGTATCGGTTACAGGGCAACCTGCGCTTCGCCGGCACCGAGACGGTGGTCCGCGCGGTGAGCGAGGCCGATGTCGAGACCGAGCGGGTGGTCCTGGATCTGACCCGGGTGAACAGCGTCAACGACGTCTCCCGGCGGATGCTCGACGAGGTGGTGCGCCGACTCGCAGTCGACGGCGTCCGCGTCGAGCTGATCGATCCCGAAGGTGTGCTTCCGCAGCAGTGACATCCTGCCCGGAGGGTGGAAGGCTCGCTCGCATGCAGATCATCCTGGTTCCCGGACTCTGGCTCAACGGTTCCACGTGGAACGACGTCGTTCCGCTGCTCGAGGCTGCCGGGCACCATCCGTTGGCGTTGACCCTGCCCGGCATGGAGTCGAAGGACGCCGACCGAGCCGGGATCACCCTGGCCGACCATGTCTCGAGCGTCGTCGCAGCGCTCGACGCAGCCGACGAACCCGTGCTCCTGGTCGGACACTCGGCTGGTTGCGGCATCGCCCATGCCGCTCTCGACGCGCGCCCCGGCAAGGTTGCAGGCATCCTCCACGTCGGCGGGTTCCCCGCCGCCGAGGGCGAGTCGCTCCTGGCCAGCCTCGCCGGTGACGGTGACGACGTGCCGATGCCGGACTGGGTCGAGATGGGCGAGGCGGCCAACGTCGTCGACTTCGACCCGGCCCGACTGGAGGCGTTCTATGCGGCCGCGATCCCTGTTCCCACCAGGGTGCTGACCGACCCGGTGCATCTCGGCGATGCCGCCCGTCACGACGTCCCGGCCACCATGGTCTGCCCGGAATACACCGCGGCGCAGTTGCGCGAGTGGGTCGACAGCGGAGACCTCCCCGAGATCACGGCGAACCGGCACACGACGTACGTCGATCTCCCCGGCGCCGGCGACACCTGCGGCCACTGGCCGCAACTCACCCAGCCCGCGGCGCTGGCCGGCGTCATCGTATCGGCTGCCCACTGACTCGACCGAGCGTCAGCGCAGGTCTCGACGCATCACCACCCGGGGAAAGCCGCCGGAGACCGCGTCGGTCGCCGCGGCCCAGGTGAAGCCGGCCGCCTCGAAGAGCGCGCGGGTGCCGACGTACGCCATCGTCAGGTCCACCTTCGCGCCGTCGTTGTCCACGGGGTAGCCCTCCACGGCCAGCGCCCCCTGCGCGGCCGCATAGGCAACGGCACCGGGGATCAACGTGCGTGCGATGCCCTGCTTGCGGAACCCGGCGCGGACTCTGATGCACCAGATCGACCAGACCGGGAGGTCGTCGACGTGCGGGATCTTCGTCGACCGGGCGAACGGCAGCTCCGAGCGTGGCGCGACCGCAGCCCAACCGACCGGCTCCCCGTCACGGCGGGCGACCACGCCGGGTGCCACCGAGCGGGAGCACAGCCCCCGGACGAAATCGGCCCGCTCGGGTCCCTTCAGTGAGGTGTTCAGCTGCGCCGGGATCCGGTGACTCAGGCAGAAGCAGACGGACGAGTCCGGGTTCTTCGGCCCGAGCAGCGTGGCCACCTCGTCGAAGTCATGGCCGGGCACTATCTCGATCGTCATGTCGGCGAGGCTAGTCGGCGGCACCGACGAGCAACTTGTCCCGGAAGAGTTCCAGCACGTCGTCCAACGCCTGGCGGGTGCGCGAGCCCGGCTCGTCGATGAGGTGCTCGGTCACCACCGAGTGCGGCGCGATCAGGCCGTCGGGGTTGGCGTCCTCGTCGTCGAGCTCGACCGCCATGAACGCATCGCCCAGTTGCTCGCGCAGCCACTCGAATCGCTCGTCGGGGACCAGTTTGTCGCTGCGGAAGCGGAGCCCCATCACCTTCAGGTCCCCGGCGACGCAGCGCTGCCTGACCACGGCCAGGTCCGCCTGCGAGATGTCGATGCCGGACCTGCGGCCCGGCAGGACGGCCAGCGGTAGCGAGGGTTGGGAGAGCACTGGCGCCAGCACCCGGGCGTCGGTGGCCATGGCGAGCGCGAAACCGCCGGTCAGGCACATCCCGATCGCGCCGACTCCCGGCCCACCGCAGCGCTCGTGCTCGTGGACGGCCAGGTCACGCAACCACGGGATCACCGGGGAGGTCCTGCCGGTGGCGAAGAGGCTGAACTCCCTGCTCACGCAGACCCTGCCCAGCGACCGGACCATGGTGGCGGCGGTGCCCGCCTTGCCGTGCGCCGACGGGTCCGGGTCCCGGCCGGGGGCCCCGAACAGGTGCGGGAGCACGACGGTGAAGCCCTCCTCACGCACAGTCCGGGCGAACTGGGCCACCTTCGGCGTGATCCCCGGGATCTCGGCCATCAC
>DATCYH010000396.1:0-8246 GCA_036570405.1 Nocardioides sp. | reverse complement strand
CCCCGCGGCGGCCGCCGCCGGCGTTCTCGAGCTGGACACCAAGCTGGCCGAGGGGCACTGGGAGCGCGCCGAGACCCGCGACGTCCAGAAGACCTACAACCTCACGACGTACGACGAGCTGGTCGCGCTCGCCCCGAACTTCGACTGGGCCGGCTATGTCCGCTTCCTCGGGGGCACCGAGGAGACCCTGGCCGAGGTCAACGTCCGCCAGCCCTCCTTCCTGGCCCACCTCTCCACCGTCCTGGGCGAGGTGCCGATCGAGCAGTGGCGGCCCTGGCTGGTCACCCGCGTGCTGCGGTCGACCGCGCCCTACCTGCACGACGAGCTGGTCCAGGCCAACTTCGACTTCTATGGCCGCACCCTCAACGGCACCCCCGAGCTGCGCGCCCGCTGGAAGCGCGGCGTGGCGTTCGTCGAGGGCGCGATGGGTGAGGCAGTCGGCGAGGAATACGTGGCCCGCCACTTCCCGCCGCGCTCCAAGGAGCTGATGGACGAGCTGGTCGCCAACCTGCTCACCGCCTACCGGGTCTCGATCGAGGCGCTGGACTGGATGACCGAGGAGACCAAGCAGCGGGCCTACGAGAAGCTCGCGACCTTCCGGCCGAAGATCGGCTATCCGGAGAAGTTCCGCGACTACTCCGCGCTCAAGGTCTCGCCCGACGACCTGCTCGGCAACGTCGTGGCCGCGACCGCGTTCGAGACCGCACGCCAGCTCGCCAAGATCGGCTCACCGGTCGACCGCGACGAGTGGTTCATGCTGCCGCAGACCGTGAACGCCTACTACAACCCGGGCACCAACGAGATCTGCTTCCCGGCCGGGATCCTGCAGAGGCCGTTCTTCTCACCGGACGCCGACGAGTGCGAGAACTACGGCGGCATCGGCGCGGTGATCGGTCACGAGATCGGTCACGGCTTCGACGACCAGGGCGCGCAATATGACGGCGAGGGCAACCTCAACGACTGGTGGACGCCCGCAGACAAGGCCGCTTTCGAGGTCAAGAGCAAGATGCTGATCGCTCAGTACGACGACTACTCGCCGCGCAACCTGCCCGACGAGAAGGTCAACGGCTCGCTGACCGTCGGGGAAAACATCGGTGACCTCGGCGGCCTCACCATCGGGCAGAAGGCCTATGCCATCTCCCGCAACGGCGAGGCCACCCAGGCCGACAACCAGCGGCTCTTCATGAACTGGGCCTATGTGTGGCGCACCAAGCGTCGCCTCGAGCAGGAGCGCCAGTTCCTCACCATCGACCCGCACAGCCCGCCGGAGTTCCGCGCCAACATCGTGCGCAACCTCGACGAGTTCCACCAGGCGTTCGAGACCACCGAGGGCGACGGCCTGTGGCTCGACCCCGACCAGCGCGTGCGGATCTGGTGATGACCGGCGACCAGCCGGTGATCTTCGAGCCGCGCGAGGACTGAGCCGATGGACCCCGACACGTTCGACCCGGCGCACGGCCAGGGCGACTATCGGGTCCGGATGGACTGGGGGCCAACCGGGGCGGCGGCGACAAGTGCGTCGTACGCCGTGGTGGTCGACGTGCTCTCGTTCACCACCACCGTCTCGGTGGCCCTGGACCAGGGCATCGAGGTGTTCCCGTATCGGTGGCGGGACAAGGGTGCGGCGGCCCATGCGATGCGGCACGCGGCGACCCTGGCCGTGGGGCGGTTCGAAGCGCTCGGTCTCGAGGGTCGTCACGTCTCCCTCTCGCCGGCGTCGCTGCGCGAGGCCCACGACCTGGAGCGGCTGGTGCTGCCGAGCCCGAACGGGTCCGCGATCTGCTTCGAGCTGGCCAGCCCCGGCGTTCAGCACCCGGAGCGGCGCGCGGGCAGTGCCGCCCGGATCGACAGTGGGCCGGAGCCGGCCACGGTGTTGGCCGCCTCCCTGCGCAACCGGCACGCGGTCGCCCAGTGGCTGGCCAGGAAGTTTTTCCGCGCCGGCCAGCTGGAGCACCGCCCGAGCGTGAGCGTGATCGCGGCCGGCGAGCGTTGGGCCGACGGCTCGCTGCGCCCGTGCGTGGAGGACCTGTGGGGTGCCGGAGCGGTGATCGCCGCCCTGGTCGACCTCGGGGTGGAGGGACTCTCTCCGGAAGCGGTTGCGGCCGAGCAGGCGTTCCGGGCCGCCGAGCCGGAGATCGCCACCCTGCTCGCCGGTTGTGCGGGCGGTCGCGAGCTGGCCGACAAGGGCTTCGCCGCCGACGTCGCGGTCGCCGCCGAACTGGACGCGAGCAGCGTCGTACCGCTGCTCGCGGATGAGTCCTTCACCGACGCCGAGGCCTGAGCGACTTCGCGGAGGCAGACCACAGCGTGACCCGGGCTGACGAGGGTTGCCCGGTCCGTGTAGGAATGAGGCATGGCTACCACTGCACTCAAGGGCAACACCGTGAACACGGTCGGCGAACTTCCGGCCGTCGGCGCCGCTGCGCCGTCCTATGACCTGGTCGGCGAGGGTCTCTCCTCGCTCACCGCGGCCGACGCAACCGGTCGCACGGTCCTCAACATCTTCCCGTCCGTCGACACCGGCATCTGTGCCGCCAGCGTGCGCAAGTTCAACGAGCTCGCCGCGGGCCTCGAGAACACCACCGTGATCAACGTGTCCAAGGACCTCCCGTTCGCCCAGGCCCGCTTCTGCGGCGCCGAGGGCATCGAGAACGTGAAGGTCGGCTCGGCCTTCCGCTCCTCGTTCGGTGAGGACTACGGCATCACGCTGGCCGACGGCCCGATGGCCGGCCTGCTCGGCCGCGCCGTGGTCGTCGTGGACGCCGACGGCAAGGTGCTGCACAGCCAGCTGGTTCCCGAGATCACCACCGAGCCCGACTACGACGCCGCGATCGCTGCGCTCGGCTGACCGACGCTCCTCGAAGGACCCCGGCTCCGGCTGGGGTCCTTCCTGCTTTTGGGGGAGCCTGTGGAGGAGGCAGGGGTGTTGTCGTCCCACGCTGATAGACATGCGGCATGGCCTCTCCCGCAACCACAGACGACGTACGCCGCTCCGCCCGCGAGGCCGCCGAGCAGCACCTCAAGGCGCTGGTCGGCCGAGACGACGCGCAGCTGCGCGAGGACCAGTGGACCGCCATCGAGGCACTGGCCGTGGACAAGCGCCGCGCGCTCGTGGTGCAGAAGACCGGCTGGGGGAAGTCGGCGGTCTACTTCGTCGCGACAGCCCTGCTCCGGGCCGAGGGCTCCGGGCCGACGGTGATCGTGTCGCCACTGCTGGCCCTGATGCGCAACCAGATCCAGGCCGCCGAGCGGGCCGGCATCCACGCGGTGACGATCAACTCCACCAACATCGAGGACTGGAGCCGGATCGAGGAGCAGATCGCGACAGGCCAGGTCGACGTGCTGCTGGTCAGCCCTGAGCGACTGAACAACCCGGGCTTCCGCGACGACGTGCTGCCCCGACTGGCGGCGACCACTGGCCTGCTCGTGGTTGACGAGGCGCACTGCATCTCCGACTGGGGCCACGACTTCCGCCCCGACTACCGCCGGATCCGCACCATGCTCGACGAACTGCGACCGGGCATCCCGGTGCTGGCCACCACCGCGACCGCCAACGAGCGGGTCACCGTCGACGTAGCCGACCAGCTCGGCCAGGACGTCCTGGTCCAACGGGGCTCGCTGGACCGTGAGTCCCTGCACCTGGCCGTGGTCCGGCTCAAGACCGCCGAGCAGCGGATCGGCTGGCTGGCCGACCACCTCGGTGAGCTCGACGGCTCCGGGATCATCTACTGCCTCACCGTCGCGCAGACCCAGGAGATCGCGGCCTTCCTGCAGGCGCGTGGGCACACGGTGGCGGCCTACAGTGGCCAGACCGAGACCACCGAGCGTGAGTCCCTCGAGGCCGACCTCAGCACCGGCCGGGTCAAGGCGCTGGTGGCGACCTCGGCGCTCGGGATGGGCTTCGACGCGACCCTCGGCTTCGTGATCAACGTGGGAGCCCCGTCCTCGCCGGTGGCCTACTACCAGCAGGTCGGCCGTGCCGGTCGTGGCACGTCGCGCGCCGACGTGGTGTTGCTGCCGGCGATCGAGGACCGCGACATCTGGAAATACTTCGCCTCGCTCGCGTTCCCGCCCGAGCAGCAGGTGCGCCAGGTGCTGGAGGCGCTCTCAGTCGCCGACCGGCCGATGGGCACGCCCGCGCTGGAGACGTTCGTCGACCTGGGCCGTTCCCGGCTCGAGATGATGCTGAAGGTGCTCGACGTCGACGGCGCCGTGCAGCGGGTCAAGGGTGGCTGGGTCGCCACCGGCGAGCCGTGGTCCTATGACGAGGACCGCTATCGCCGCGTCGCCGAGGCCCGCGAGAGCGAGCAGCAGGCGATGCTGGACTACCTGGCCACCCACACCTGCCGGATGCGCTTCCTGCGTCACCAGCTCGACGACGAGGTTCACCTCGACTGCGGACGCTGCGACAACTGCGGTGGCGTGAGCTTCTCCGACCAAGTCTCCGAGGCCTCACTGGGTGAGGCGCACGAGCAGCTCACCCGCCCCGGGGTCGAGCTCGCCGCGCGCAAGATGTGGCCGACCGCGCTCACCAACCTCGGCATCGACCTGAAGGGCAAGATCGCGGAGGCTCCCGCGACCGGCCGGGCGGTGGCCCGGATGACCGATCTGGGCCACGGCCAGGCACTGCGAGACCTCTTCCGGGACTCGACGCCGGACGGGCCGGTGCCGGTCCCGCTTGTCCGCGCGGTGATCACCGTCCTCGAGCAGTGGCGACCGAGCGCGGTCGGCATCGTCCATGTGGAGTCCCAGCGTCGCGGCCAGCTCACCGCGGACTTCGCCGACGGGCTCTCGCGCTATCTCAAGATCCCGGTGGTGGGACGGTTCGCGATCGTTGATCCGAGCATCGAGCCGGGTCAGGGTGCGGCCAACTCCGCGCAGCGGGTGGCCGCGGTGCTGCGCCGCTACGAGCTGCAGGGCGACATCCCGGCCGGTCCGGTGCTCCTGCTTGACGACCTGGTCGACACCGGCTGGACGATGACGGTTGCCGCGCGGGCGTTGCGGGCCGCGGGTGCCAGCGAGGTCCTGCCGCTGGCGCTGGGCACCCGGTGAGGTGAACCCGGTGGAACCAGCCCCGGGGCCGAAATGCAGAGCGGGTGGGATCACAGTTCTCGGACTGTGATCTCACCCGCTGCGCGTGCCGGGTCAGGCGATGATCAGTGCGCCATCAGGACGGCCGGATCCACCGGCTCCTCCGGGGGCTTGCGCGGCAGGAAGAACGCCGGGATCAGCACACAGCCGACGAGGACCGTGGCGACCACGAAGACCGTCGCGAACGACGACGCCATGTCGGCCGGGACCTGTGCCATCAGCGCCTGGAACTTCTCCGGGACGATGTCCCGCTCGGCCAGGAACGCCAGGAAACGATCCGTGCCACCGGCGATGTCCTTCTCGCTCACGCCGGCCTCGTCGAGGTCGCGGGCGAGTTTCACCGAGGCGTGGCTCTGCATCTCGTTGGTGAGGATCACCGAGAACAGGGCGGTGCCGATCGAGGCGGCGACCTGCTGGGTGATGTTCAGCAGGGTCGACCCACGTGCGGTGTTCTGCGCGGTGAGTGTGGCCAGGGCCGAACTCATGATCGGCATCATCGTCGATCCCATGCCCAGGCCCATCACGAAGAGCGAGCCGAGGATGTAGGTGTACGACGTGCTCTCGTCGACCTGGGTGAACATCCCCATGCCAAGGGTGACCAGCACGATGCCGACCAGCACCACCTTGCCGGGACCCCTCTTGTCGGCCAGGAGACCGGCGATCGGCATGGTGATCATCGCGCCCACGCCCTGCGGGGCGAGCAGCAGACCGGCCTTGAGCGCGGTCTCACCGCGCACCTGCTGGAAGTAGAGCGGGAACAACAGGCTGGCACCGAAGAACGCGATCGCGAAGAGCATCATCGCGATCACCGCCACGGTGAGGTTGCGATTGACGAACAGGCGCAACTCGATCAGCGGGTGCTTGTTCTTGACGCTCAGCGCCCAGGGCACGAAGGCGACGATCAGCAACAGGCCGATGATCGCGGGTGCGAGCACCTCCGCGTGCCACAGCGAGCCGTGCTCGGGGATCGAGGAGACACCGTAGAGGAACGCTGCCAGACCGGGGGAGAGCAGGATCATGCCCAGCCAGTCGAAGGTCTCCGAGGGCTCGACGTTGTCCTTGGGCAGGACCAGGAATGCGTAGACGAAACCGATCAGGCCGATCGGCAGGTTGATCAGGAAGATCCAGTGCCACGAGGCGACGTCGATCAGCCAGCCGCCGAGGATCGGGCCGAAGATCGGGCCGAGGAGCATCGGGATGCCCATGATCGCCATCACCCGGCCGACCCGGTGCGGGCCCGCGGCGTGGGTCAGGATGGTCATGCCAAGCGGCATCAGCATGCCGCCGCCGAGGCCCTGCAGCACGCGATAGATCACCAGCTGGTCCAGCCCGGTGGCCGTCGCACAGAGCACTGAGCCCGCGGTGAACAGGCCGACCGCGATCAGGTAGAGCCGTTTGGTGCCGAACCGGTCGGCAGCCCAACCGGTCAACGGGATCACCGAGGCCAGGGCCAGGGTGTAGCCGGTCATCGTCCAGGCGACCTCGGCCGAGGTCGCGTTGAAGTCGTTCTGGAAGGTCTCGAGCGCGACGGAGACGACGGTGATGTCGAGGATCGACATGATGCCGCCGAGGACGACGACCCCGGCGACCATCAGGACTGATCTGTCCAGCTTTTCGTCATCGGGCACGCTGCCGGTGGGCTGGCCCGGTTCTGCGGTAGTTGTATTTGGCACCTGCAGAGCCTAGAGAATCAACCCACCCCGGCGCACCCTACTTTCGACTAGCGCGGGTGTGTCCTGCCCCACCGCCAGCCCACCGCCAACCCACCGGGACCGGTCAGCCGACCAGGGTCTTCACCGCATCGACGATCTGGGGGTCGTCGGGTGTCACCGCCGGACGGAAGCGGGAGATCACGGTGCCGTCTCCGGCGATCAGGAACTTC
The DNA here is from genome assembly GCA_036570405.1 of Nocardioides sp. Lineage (GTDB taxonomy): Bacteria > Actinomycetota > Actinomycetes > Propionibacteriales > Nocardioidaceae > Nocardioides. The sequence goes on along the minus strand of DATCYH010000396.1, from coordinate 1,273 downwards.
TCGAAGTTCCACTGCACGTCACCCGCCTCGCCGTCCTGATCGGGCGTGGCGACCAGCTCGGCATAGATCTCGTGGGCGTCGTCTCCGTTGACCTCGATCTTCTCGGTCATCGGGAAGCTCACCCCATAGCTGGCGGAGCAGAACTCGGCGATCTCCTCTGCGGTGCCGGGCTCCTGGCCCATGAACTGGTTGCAGGGCAGGCCGACGACGGTGAAGCCGCGGTCGGCGTACTCCTCGTGCAACTGCTCCAGGGCGGTGTATTGCGGAGTGAGGCCACACTTGGAGGCGACGTTGACCAGCAGGGCGGGCTGGCCACCGGTGATCTCGCCGAGCGTTGCCGGGGTGCCGTCGAGGCGGGCGATGGACATGTCGAGGATGCTCATGCAGGGAGCATAGGGAAGTGCCCGAAGCGTCATGTCTGGATCCGGCCCCGATGGGCGGTGCTGTGACGTAGGGTGCGGTGCGACTCACTTGGGGGGTTTACATGCGCACCAGGCGATCCGGAATCATCCTGACCCTGGCCACCGTGCTGGCCGTGACGTTGCTCGATGTCGGCGGCACCGCGAACGCGGACCCGCAGGGCGACGAACCCCCGACGATGGCGGAGAAGAAACTCGCCGAGGAGCTCTCCTCCGAGTCGTTGCAGACCGAGAAACAGCCGGTCCAGGAGATCGAGCAGCTCTCCGCCGCACGCAAGGCTGCGGCTGCCAAGGAAGTGCGACTGACCAGCAACGGCGCCTGGTCGTGGTACATGGACCCTCGCGTCCTGGAGAGCAGCCGGGCGACCTATCTCGGCTATGTGGCCCGCAGCGGCTCGGTGATGCTGACCTCGGTGCGCCACTCCGACTCCCTGATGACCACCACCACGCTGCGGGCGCGCCAGGAGCGCGATGACCACAACGCGCCGGCCCTGGTCCAGACACCGGGCCGCAAGATCGTCGCGTTCTGGGCGGGCCACGCGTTGGCCCCGGTGCGCTACCGGATCTCCCGAGGCGCCGACGACATCTCGGCAATGAGTGCCACCAGGAGCCTGAAGGGCTCGGGCCTGGAGAACGCCCCGGCCACCTATGTCCAGGTCTTCTACCTGCGTGGCTCCGGCCGGCCCTACCACCTGCTCACCCGCCGTGACTCGGACCGGATGTGGATGCTCACCACGAGCAAGGACCTGCGCACCTGGAGCAAGGCCGTCGAGGTGATCAAGCGGCCCAGCTGGGACGTCGACACCTGGCCCTATGTCGAGGCGACCTCGGACGGGTGGCGTCGGATCCACCTG
>DATCYH010000395.1:0-2036 GCA_036570405.1 Nocardioides sp. | reverse complement strand
CGAGACGTGGGTGGCATAGAGCCCCGACGCCTCGCTGATCACCACTCTGTCGCCCGGCGCCCAGTCGGGCACGGCCGAGTTGACCACGACCCCTGCGCCGTCCGAGCCCAGTCGCCACGGACCGTCCCCGGGCAACGGACGAATCCCCGAGCGCAGCTTCCACTCGAGTGGGTTCACGCCGATCGCGCGCATCTCGACGACGATCTCGCCGGGACCGGGGGTGGGCTCGGGCGCCTCGACGACCTCGAGCACGTCGGCATCACCTGGGCGGGAGAACTGGACGATCTGGGCCATGGCCAAGAATCTAGCGGGTGCCCGAGCCGCACGGGAGCAGCCGAGGTCGCCCCGGCTAACGCGCCAACCACTCCCCCAGCCCCGCGACAAGCGCCTCGGCGTATGACGACCGCCCCCGCGCCGTGGTCATCTTGCGGGCATCCGCCGGGTTGCGCATGTTGCCCAGCTCGACCAGTACGGTCGGGATCCGGGAGTGGTTCAGGGTGGCCAGGTCGCGACGCGAGTCGAGACCGTCACCGCCCGCGACATATCTCGCAACCGGGAACGAGGCGGCCAGCGACCCCTTCAGCGCCTTCGCCAGCGCAAGGGACTCAGCCGACCGCGACTGACCGGGCGCGGTGATCAGGTGGAACCCGGCCGCAGACTCCGCCCCGCCGTCGGCGTGGATGCTGAGCTTCACCACGGTGCCAGAGCCGGAGGCCAGCGAGTTCCCCTTCTGTCCTCGTTCGTCGACGCACGGGCCCCACTCAGACTCGGAGTTCGACTCCCGCGTCAGCACGACTCGCGCGCCGAGCGCGCGCAGCTCGCGGCGCACCATCGAGGCGACCGACCAGGTGAACGACGACTCCGGATAGCCGGAGTTCGTCGAGGCCCCGACGGTGTTGCATGCCTTGGTGCTGCCGGCGCCGTCGGGCACGGGCGCGTTCACCGACGAGGCGAACCGCGAGTTGCCCAGCTGGTGGCCCGGATCGAGCACGACCACGACGTCGTCCCACACAGAACCGGCCGAGGGTGCAGACGAGGACGGCGAGGACGGCGAGGACGGCGAGGTCGAAGCGTCGGCACCGGGCGAAGACGGCGAGCCGGTCGACGTACACCCGACGATGCAGAGCAACGCCGAGGCCGCAAGAAGTGCCCCCGCCCGTCCCATGCCAATGAGTCTACGGAGTACGCGTGCAGGCCCACGTCACCTATCAGAACGCGCTTCGTTGATAGGTCGACCTCCCCACCCAGAAAAGGCGATACGCGCCAATGACCGATACGTCGATGTCGGGCGACACCCTCGTCCGTCCCCTGATCCTGGAGCGCGTGCGCATCCGCAGCAGCCGAAAGCGCAGTCGCCATACCCGCTTCAAGCACTGGGTCCGACGGCACAAGGCGCTCTCCACGTTGATCGTGGTCGCGCTGCTCCTGCTCGCGCTCCTGATCGCCTGGCTGATCCACCTCAACCGGCAGCTCGGCGAGATCGATCGGTTCCCACTGGACCTCGACCGCGACGGGCGCCCGGCGCAGGGCGTCGGGGTCAACATCCTGCTCCTGGGGCTCGACGACAACGACTATCTCGACGACGTCGGACCGGACATGCACGAGCTCGTGGAGGGTGAGGAGTGGCAGGCCGGGGCGTTCCGCTCGGACGCGATCATGGTGCTGCACCTCAACGAGGACCGGCGCCAGGCGCAGCTCATCTCGATCCCGCGGGACTCGTGGGTCACCGTCCCCGGGCACGGGAAGAACAAGATCAACGCGGCACTCAGCCTGGGTGGGCCCGAGCTCGCGGCGCGGACCGTGGAGGACACCTTCGACCTCTATCTCGACCACGTGATGCTGATCGACTTCCAGGGTTTCCGCGACCTCAGCGACATCCTCGACGGAGTCGAGGTGCATGTCAGCGAGACCACCACGGACACCTTGAGCGGCAAGGTCTGGCAGGCCGGGCCACACGATTTGAAGGGCAACGACGCGTTGCTGTTCGTGCGCCAGCGCTATGGCCTGGCCCGCGGCGACTTCGACCGGATGCACCG
>DATCYH010000394.1:0-4322 GCA_036570405.1 Nocardioides sp. | reverse complement strand
CTATGCCGGCCCAGGTGCCTGCGGTGGGTGCGACTTCCAGCACGTGGCAGTGCCCGCCCAGCGCGAGCTCAAGGCTGCCGTGATCCGCGAGCAGTTCTCGAGGTTGGCGCGGATGGAGGTCGACGTCACCGTCGAGCCCGTGCCCGGTGACGTCAACGGCCTGGCCTGGCGCACGCGGATGGAATATGCCAAGACCCCTGCCGGATGGCGGGGGATGCGCCGGCACCGCTCGCGTTCGGTGATCCCGATCGACGAGTGCCTGATTGCCGCGCCGAACGCGATCGACACGGCGACGGCCGGGGACCGACCGGTGCTCGAGGAGGTGCACGGGCGCGGGTTCAGTGTGGCCGCCGACGGGTTCTGGCAGGTCCACCCGGGAGCTCCCGAAACCCTTGTCGACACCGTCATGGGGATGCTCGACCCGCAGCCGGGTGAGCGCGCACTGGACCTCTATTCGGGGGCGGGACTGTTCACTCGGTTCCTCGCCGAGCGGGTGGGGGAGTCGGGTCGGGTCGTGGCGATCGAGGGCAGCCGGGAGGCCACGGGTCACGCACGGTCGAACCTCGCCGATCAACGACAGGTGCGGCTCCGTGCCGGATCGGTGGACCGGGTCCTTGCTCATGACTTTGACGAGTCGTTCGACCTGGTCGTCCTGGACCCGCCCCGAGAGGGCGCTCGTCGCAAGGTGGTCACCCAGGTCGTCGACCGGGCTCCGCGCGCCGTGGCCTATGTCGCCTGTGACCCGGCAGCGTTGGCTCGTGACGTGGCGACGTTCGCGGAGTTCGGCTATGTGATGCGTGAGCTGCGTGCCTTTGATTTGTTCCCGATGACGCACCACGTCGAATGCGTCGCTTTGCTCATCAAAACCGGCTCTGACCTGCGGTGATGTAATTCCGCGGCCCCGGACTGAAGCCCGAAAATCGCCCGGAGGGCTCACTTTGGGCTCGCTTTGCGAAACTCGGGCCCGGACTCTGCCCTGCTACGACGACGGGCGCCCGCCGGCTTACGGGCGAGCCCGGGAACACGCAGAACTGCCCTCAGACAGGCGTAGGGCGCGTCTGGGGGCCGGTTGGGGTGGAAGCCTCGGCCGGAGGAAAGTCCTCAGACCTCGCGTGATGGCCCGCCGTTGTCCTTGGACCCAGGGGCGAGCCGCTCCGTGGCCTCCCGATAGTCGGGGACCACGAGTTTGCGGTTGATGTAGTGACGCTCGGTGATCGCCTTCGAGGTGTGGCCGAGATGGTGCATCGCTGCTTCGGCGTCGTATACCTCGTCGATCTCGGTCGCGACAGTCCTCCGGAAGGAGTGAGGCGTGACGTCCCGCAGCACTGCCACATCCGCGTAGTCGTCGAGAAGCCGAATGTGACGGAGGCGTCCCTGGATGTTCGTGGAGTGATGCCACGTGCCGTTGCGGGTGATGAACACCGCATCAAGGTCGTTGGAGGGCTGCGCAAGCTTGCGGTGGCGCAGGAGGGCGGCTGCCCATTCCGGCAATGCGATCGGGCGGATCGCGGCGTCGGTCTTGCCGTAGTCGACCCGCTTTCCTTTGGATGTGATCTGGCCGTTGACCATCAGCCAGGGAAACCAGGTGTCGTCGTCGCGACGCTCGGTCGGTGCAGTGAGTTCAATGTCAGACCAGCGCAGCGCGAGTAGCTCACCGATCCGCATGCCGGTGGCGATGAGCATGTCGACGATGTCAGGCAGGTCAACGCTCTTCGGGCCGTTCCGTTTCTCGGCGTTGGCCCACTCCCGGATGGCTGCTCGCACGGCGTCCAAGTCCTTGACCGGTACCGGCTTCTTCTTGTTTCGCGGAACCGGCACGGACGGGACCGCGGTAGCCGGGTTGCCGTTGAGTGCCTCGTGGAAGATCGCCATGTTGAATGCTCGGATGAGGACACTGCGGATCCGCTTGCGCATGTCTGCCGAAACACCTGAGCTGTCCAAGGCAGCCTGAATGATCACCGGCCGGACGTGGCGTAGTTGATAGGCGCCCAGTGGGTGTTCGGTCTTGCCGCGATCCAGTACCCAACGTACGTGGGAGCGGTAGTACACGAGGGTCTCCGAGCTGGGCCCACCTTCCGTCAGCTCCATCTTTTCGAACCAGAGGTCGAGTAGGTCTTGGACGGTGTCATCAGGGGCGAGCGCCCCATCGCCGAAAGTGCCGGTGTGCTCGACGAAGAAGGCCTTGAGGTTGTTCTTCGCCTTCGTCTTGGTCTCACCATTCTTGCGGTACTGGCGCACGACACCGTCGACGTCGCAGTACCGGGCACGTGCCTGCCACGACCCGTTCTTCAGCTGGAAGCAACTGATGTCGCCGTAGGTGCCGACCAGCAGACGCTCTCTTGCCATTCTTCGTCCCTTCCGCTCTCAGGCGACTCCGTTGGCGTCTGTTCGGAACACCGCACGTCGACGGCGCGGGCTTTGCCGCTCGGGCCGCCCCGGTGGCGAGGAGGGGACGTCTGCGGCGCATTGCGCCTCGCCAACTGAGTCCTCGTGCTCCCGAAGCCACCGATCGAGTTCGGAGAGCCGATACTTCAGCCGCCCGCCGGCCTTCACTGCACGCGGGCCGTACCCAGGGCGACGAGCGCGCCAGGTCAGCAGAGTGGCCTTGGGAATGCCGAGGTAGTTGCCCGCGTCCGCAGTGTTGAAGAACGGATCATCAACGGCCGTCGGAAGACCTGTGCCCGCCGCAGGGGCGGCGCTGTTCAGGCGCGTTGACTCCCGGCCTTGCTGACCCGTCGCGTTATCCACTGCGGCGAGCCGGTGCACCGCCGCGAGATGATTGTCAGAGGCTTCGCTCATGGTGGATCGATCCTTCCTGAGTGGTTCCGTTGATCGAGCGCACGAACGCCGCCCGCTCTGTGGCAGAAGTCGGAGAGACAGGCCTGCGTGGCTCCGGTGCGCGAAGCCGCCGGTCTACGGTCACCAGGAGGCTCGCCTTGGTGGGGACGTCGAGAGGTACGTGTCGTGCTCGTTGTTCCTTGACCGCGCCGGGGCTGGATAGGTCGATGCGCGGGATGGTGATGCGCAGGAGGTAGCTGCGGTCGCTCGCGCCAGCACGGGTGATCGTGACGATGCGTCGGTCGATGTGCGCGAATAATGCATCAAGGTGGCGGAGCTGGTTGCCGCTGACGATGTCGGCAGGTGAGAGGTTGTTCATGCGGGCAGCGGCGATTGCGCCGTCGGCTGCGGCGAGGCCGTTGCCGACCAGCCCGCGGAGGTTCCGGGAGTGATCGATGAGTTGGCGGTAGGTCTCGTGCCGGTGGTCCCACTTCGCTGTGGTCTGCTCGCGGTTCGGGCTCTGGTCGCAGAGCTCCACGGCACCGCGGCTGACGATTCGTTGGGAGTCGAAGATGAGTCGCAGGCTGTAGGCGTCGGGTTGGTGGCGCAGGTGGACGAGCAGGTTGTTCTGCGCCTGCAGCACGCCGTCGAGTCCGGGGAGTGCGGGTCCGTCGACGAGCTGGACCGGGGGACGCCAGCCGCGCTGGTCGACGCTGTAGTCGGGCTTGTCGTAGCCGGCGTGGGCGGCGCAGACGACGGCGGCGCGGCCGAGCCCGTCCGCCTCGGTGATGGGTTCCCAGCCGGGAACGGCGGCGCTGTAGTGACGGTCGAGCCCGGTGAGTGCCCGGGCGACTTCGGCGGCGTCCTTCAGGACCGTCATGGCCTGATGCTCGGTGAGGGTGCCGTAGTCCAGTCCGGCGGGGAAGTCGTGTTCGCCGAGTGCTGTTGCTTTCGCTGCACGTCGCCAGAGGTCAACGACGTGGTGGGGGTGGGGCGTGGCGATCTGATCCAGGTCCGGCAGGGGCGCGGTGTACGTGGTGCGGGCCTGGTCGAGGCGGTGCCGAAGTTCCTCGGCCGGGCCGCGGCTGCGCGGCGTTGCTCCGCCGAAGTCGCCGTCGGGGTTCGACGCTCGGACGGCTTGCTGGCACCAGAGGGTCAGGCTGGTGCGGAATGCTGCGATCAGTGCGACATCGTCGGGCGTGAGGGTGTCGAGGCCTTGTTGGTTGCGGGTGAGCTGCAGGAGCGTGGCGAGTTCACCGCGCAGTGCTGCCGTGTTGTCGCCGTACATCAGAACCCACTGGCTTCGGGGTTCGGGTTGTCACGATCGCGGGCGGCCTCGAGCATGTCGAGGAGCAGTTCGATCTGGAGCTTGTCGACGCCGTGGTCGGCAAGTTCCTTGACGGCGCTGACGGCGACGGCGTGCAGGATGGCGCGGTCGTCGGTGAGCCCGTGTGTGTCGAGGGCGGGGACGTCATCGCCGTGGATCAGGTCGAGGTAGAGCAGTGCATGTTCGTACTCGACCGAGCCGTCGAACGTGGCTGCCT
>DATCYH010000393.1:0-2533 GCA_036570405.1 Nocardioides sp. | reverse complement strand
CCCGCCCACCTGCTGCGGGTGGGGCGGGTGCTCGACCAGGCCGGTCTCGACTCGACCGAGAGACACGCCAACCTGGAAGGTTCGATGTCGTGCCGTCCCACGGTGCGGGCCGCGTTGTCGGCTCGCGGCGTGCGGGCGTGGACGGTGGTGGTCGACGACGTCCTCACCACCGGCGCCACCGCTCGGGAGGCCCAGCGAGCCCTGGAGTCGGCGGGGGTGCCGGTGCTCGGCATCGCCACCGTGGCCGCGACTCGCAAGCGCCTGAGGGGGCCGCACGGAACTCGTGGCGAACTTTCAGCTGTTCCGCTGGTCTTAACCTCGCCGACCGACTAGCGTCTCGTTATGGAGTCCGCCCGGGTCCGTGGTTGCGTCGTCAGGACGCTCAGCGCGTCGTGGCGGCAAGCCGAGGCCAGTCGCAGGCAAAGCGGTCCACGTAAGTCCTCCCGGGCACTCGCCCGGTGCGGACGATCACGGTGCGGCTTAGAGATAAGTCCTGCCCCGTCCCCGTCGTCAGATGCGACGGACCGGCGGGAGAGGGTGGGTAGTGGCATCAAGCTGCGAGAGCCCCGGCAGGCGATTGTGGGGTCGAAGACCAGGTCGGCCGGGCGGACTCCATTCCACACCGTCGCACCACCCTCCCGGGTGGCGCTTCGGCATGCTCGATGAACCCAATGAAAAACGGGAGGTCAACATGGATGTTGTCGTGAACGCCCGCCACTGTGAGGTGTCGGACCGTTTCCGTAGTCATGTCGAGGAGAAGCTCGCCAAGCTCGAGAAGCACGACCACCGCATCATGCGCGTGCTCGTCGAGGTCGAGAAGGAGCGGAATCCGCGCCAGCACGACCGGGCGGTCCGGGTCGAGCTGACCGCGCTGTCCAAGGGCCCGGTGATCCGTGCCGAGGCCGCCGCCGACGACAAGATGGGTGCGCTCGACCTCGCGCTCGACAAGATGGCCTCGCAGATGCGCAAGGCCGCAGACCGTCGGCGCGTGCACCGCGGCCGGCACACTCCCGTTTCGGTCGGTGAGGCGATGGCCGATGCCGACCCGACCTTGGTCACCGATTCGAGCGACGATGGCGAGGCGATCACCGAGCGCCAGGTCGGACCGATCTCGGTGACCGGGGACGGACCGCTCGTGGTCCGGGAGAAGTCTCACTCGGCCACTCCGATGACCCTCGACCAGGCCCTCTACGAGATGGAGCTGGTGGGCCACGACTTCTACCTCTTCGTCGACAAGGAGAGCGAACGACCCTCGGTGGTCTACCGCCGTCGCGGCTATGACTACGGCGTCATCTCACTGGAAATGACCAGCTGACTGACCCGTTCGTGTGATGGACGTGTGGTCCGGCCGGGCGCTTGGAGCAGCTCCAAGTGGCCCGGTCGTGCCATGATGACCAGGTGAGCGACAACCATGACGGCGAGACCGAACCCATTCGCGTGCTGGTCGTCGATGACCAAGAGCTCTTCCGACGGGGACTGACGATGCTGTTGGGCGTCGAGTCCGGCATCGAGGTCGTCGGCGAGGCGGGCGACGGGATCGAAGGCACCGATCTCGCAGCCTCGGTCGCCCCGGACGTCGTCCTGCTCGACGTCCGGATGCCCAAGCGCACCGGCATCGAGGCCTGCGTGGCGATCAAGGAGCAGGTGCCGTCCGCCAAGATCATCATGCTCACGGTCTCCGACGAGGAGGCCGACCTCTACGAGGCCGTGAAGAGCGGGGCCTCGGGCTACCTGCTCAAGGACTCCTCGATCGATGAGGTCGCCCAAGCCGTGCGCGTCGTCGCCGACGGCCAGTCCCTGATCAGCCCGTCGATGGCGGCCAAGCTGATCGACGAGTTCAAGGCGATGTCCAAGCCCGAGAAGGACCAGATTCCGGGGCTGCGGCTCACCGAGCGTGAGCTCGAGGTCCTGCGCCTGGTCGCCAAGGGGCTGAACAACCGCGAGATCGCGCGCCAGCTCTTCATCAGCGAGAACACCGTCAAGAACCACGTCCGCAACATTTTGGAGAAGCTCCAGCTGCACTCGCGCATGGAGGCAGTGATGTATGCCGTGCGCGAGAAGCTGCTCGACATCCCCTGACCGTGGTGGACTCCCTCAGCGCGGCCCAGGCACGCAGGATCGCGCTGGCCGCACAGGGGTTCCTCGATCCTGCGCACGCGACACCGACGCTGCGTACCCTGCGGCGTACGGTCCAGCGGACCGGGGTCCTGCAGGTCGACTCGGTCAACGTGTTGCAGCGTGCGCACTACATGCCGCTCTACTCGCGGATGGGTCCCTACGACGTCGACCTGCTCCGTCGCGCCAGCCACCACACGAAGGCGCAGCCCCGGCAGCTGGTGGAGTACTGGGCGCACGTCCAAGCGTTGATGCCGGTCGACCTGTGGCCGCACATGCAGCACCGGATGGACTCCTACCGGGCCACGCGCGGCAAGTGGTGGCCCCTGGCGCCCGCGCAGGAAGGCCTCGAGCACGAGGTGCTCGCCGCCGTGGCCGACCGCGGTCCGGTGACCGCACGACAACTCGACGAGCAGTT
>DATCYH010000392.1:0-1923 GCA_036570405.1 Nocardioides sp. | reverse complement strand
GTTGGGCATCTGGAACACGATTGCCGGGGGAATCCTGAACCTTGGCGGACACTACAACTACCGCGAGGGCGTCTCGGTCTGGTTCCGCGGCATCTTCCGTTTCGACCTGCACCCCGCCCTGATGGGTGAGGCGCCGCTGGGTTTCCAGATCCACGGGATGGCGGCGATGTTGCTCTTCGCGCTGTGGCCCTTCACCCGACTGGTCCACGTGTTCAGCGCTCCGCTGGGTTACCTGACCCGGCCCTACATCGTCTATCGCTCACGCGACCAGAAGCGGTCGGGAGCGCGGGTCACGCCACGCGGTTGGTGAACGAGCGTGTGTGAACACTGCGGCTGTCGCGGAGTGCCGCCGATCGCGGAGCTGATGGACGAGCACTACGCGCTGCTCGAGGACGCCCACGCGATCCGGCGGGCGCTGGCCGTCGGAGATCGGGCCGGTGCGATGGAGCTGGTACGCCGCCTGGCCGGTCACCTCGAGGTGCACACCCGGCGCGAGGAGATCGGCATCTTTGCCGCCATGCGCGAGCAGGGCGACTTCGTCGACGAGGTGGACCTGCTGGAGGCCGAGCACCGTGACCTCGACGGCGCGATCGAGGACCTCGACCCGGAGTCCCCGGAGTTCGACGACCGGCTCGCGGGGCTGCTCCGCGAGCTGTCCGAGCACATCGACCGGGAGAACCTGGGCATCTTCCCGGTCTCGGTGGTCTCGCTCGGAGGTCGTGGCTGGGACCTGGTCGAAGAGGCCCGTAGTGCGCTGCCGACCTTCATGACGGGTGCGCCCGACACCGGCCCCGGCGCATCCAGGTGATTCGCCGGCTCGGACATTGCCCGGCAGTAGGGTCGTGCACGTGACCGACGTACTCCTCGCCAGCTTCTCCCTCCTGCCCGACGGTGAGCCGGGAGGTGAGGTCCTCCTCAAGGCGCTGGCCCAGCGGGGTGTCACCGCCCGGTGGGCGAGCTGGGACGACCCGGAGGTCGACTGGGCGTCGGCCGACCTGGTCTGCGTGCGCGCCACCTGGGACTACCACCGCCGCCTCGACGAGTTCCTCGCCTGGGCCCGAGAGGTGGAGCGAGCGGGCCGAGTGCTCAACGGTGCACAGGTGTTCGCGTGGAACGCGGACAAGTCCTACCTGATCGAGCTGGCCGCGCACGTGGACGTGGTCCCCACCCGGCTCCTGGACGACACCGGCCTGGTCTCGGGGCTGAGCGAGGCGATCGCCGACTACGGTGCCGTCGTGGTGAAGTCGAGGGTCGGGGCCGCGGGACTGGGCGTGGTGGTCGCCGAGAGCACCGACGACCACCGCCTTGCCGGGCTGACAGCCGGGCCGTGGATCGTGCAACCGCTGGTGGGCTCGGTGCGCACCGAGGGGGAGACGAGCGTCTTCGTGATCGACGGCGAGGTCGTCGCCCAGGTGCACAAGCTGCCGTCCGGCGGCGAGATCCGGGTGCACGAGCAGTTCGGCGGGGCCTCGCGCGCGGTGGCGGTGGCCGAGGAGCACACCGCTCTCGCCGGGCGTGCCGTGCGGGCGGCCGAGGAGATCGTAGGCGTGAGGCTCGACTACGCCCGGGTCGACATGATGCGGTTGGCCGACGGGACGTTGGCAGTCAGCGAGGTCGAGCTGATCGAGCCCGGGCTCTATCTCGATGTGAGGCCCGCGAACGCCGTCCCGTTCGCGGACCTGGCCGTGGCCCGACTGGCCTGATCGGCTTGCACTCTCAGGGGGCGAGTGCTAAACATGAGACTGGCACTCTCGACATGAGAGTGACAACCACGGGACCGGTGAGTTGAGGTCCGAAGCGTCGGCGGGAAGGGTCCGTCGGGTCAGCCGGATCGTCCGTCGCGGGCAGCTCTCCGACTCCGTCCAAACTCTTAGCATCAAGGAATCGCAGGAGTTATGCCGAAGCTGATTGCTTTCAATGAAG
>DATCYH010000391.1:0-1710 GCA_036570405.1 Nocardioides sp. | reverse complement strand
GATCCGACCGAACACCGAACTTGCTGGTAAGCGTGTATTTCGTCACGGGCGGGACCAGCGGCAGCGAGACGAACACCCCGCGCAGCGTCTCCCAGCGGTCGAGCCGCTGCGTCAGCGACAACCGCAGCGTGTCCTCTTCCTCCTCCGAGCGCATGTCGGGGTGGTACGGGATGAACGGCCCGCCCTGTCCCATCATCAGCTTGTCCGCGACCGGCACGATGGCGTCGAGCTTCAGGCCGGTCCGGCGGATGACCTCCTCGACGGTGCGGATGTTCTCCTGCGCCCGGTCGGCGATCTGGCGCAACTCGTCGCGGTGCGCGACGCGCTCATCCTCGAGGGTCTGCTGCAACGCCGAAATCTGGCTGCGCAGGCCGTCGTTGTCCGAGGCCACGGCGCTCCGCTCCAGGATGACGGTCCGCAGATCGCCTTTGAGCGCCTTCACGTTGCTCTGCAACAGCGCAATCTTCGAATTGGAGGATTCCAGCTCGTTGTGGAGGGCCCAGAGCCGGTCGTCGAGGGCCGCGCGCTCCGCTGCGATCTCGGCCTTCTCGGCCTCGATGGTCTCGAGGTGCCGGCGCAGCGTGCCGATATGGGCTTCGAGCGCATTGTTCTTGCCGGTCATCTGCCGCAGTTCGGAGCCCAGCAGCTCGAGCTGGTCGCCCAGATTGCCCCGGGCGGCGGCGACCCGCGCACGCTCCGCCTCCGAGGTCCGGAGCGCCACCTCGGTTGAATCGAGATCCTGCTTCAGTGCCTCGTTCTGGCTGAACAGCCGGCGCAGATGCGCCTCGGTCTGCTTCAGGTCGCCGGTGATTCCGACGATCGACAACTGGTAGTCGGACACCTGGTCGAGCAGCTTCCGGTAGGCGAGGCGGGAGCGGTCGATGGCCTCGTTCTTCACCGAGATCATCGAGCCCTGCGTGTAGTAGCCCACGGTCGTGAAGCCGATCCATCCGGCGACCACCAGCCAGCCGCCCAGCACGCCCAGCTGGAGCCCGGTGGTCAGGCGCAGATACCGGGTCCGCGCGTCTGTCCGGATGATGACCTGCCGCTCGGGGAACACCCGCAACAAGCCGCTCTTCAGGCGATCCGCCCACCCCCCGGCGTCGTCTGTCATGCGGGCACCCCCCGTCGAATACGTTGGCTCGGAACGGGCCTGCCCGCCCTGTCTGTCGTTCTCGAATATCCCACCCGGCGCGCGCACGTTAGCTTTCGCGGCTATCATAGGCAAGGTTTTGCCGCATTCGAGGCGCAACATGCAGCGCAACCCCGACCTGGACGACCAGATCCGCGGCGTCGCCATGGCGTTGCGTCACTGGTTCGACGTCGAGGATCTGGAGGCCCTGCAACGGCGGGCCGGGATCCTGCCGGCGGGGCGACGCTCGATTCCCCACGACAAGCACATGCGGGTGCTCACCGTTTCGGCGCTGCCGCCGCAGGTGGTACGCCTGAAGTCGGACGCGCCGATGTCGACGCTGCACTACATGCAGGACGTCTACGACGACGGGACCTTCCGTGCCGACCCATGGCGCTGGTGGTTCGCCTGGGTTGCCATCGAGTTGATCGCCCGTCGCGGCCCCGACCGCGACGGCTCCCGCATTCGTCGATTCGTTCTCGAGGACCCGTCGCTGGAGACCGTCCGGGTCTTCGCGCCGCGCTGGCTCGCCGCCAACCCGCTGCGTCTGCGGCTGATCGAGCAGCGGCTGTCGGAGC
>DATCYH010000390.1:0-6061 GCA_036570405.1 Nocardioides sp. | reverse complement strand
GGGAGCACCAAGCAGCAAGCAGCCTCCACGACGAGCACCACCACGACCACGACGGTCGCGGAGCTCGACGCCCCTGCGCCGTACGTCCCGATCGCCGGTGAGCCCGTTCCCGAGCTCAAGGTGATGGCGGCCGAGTTCCTCCAGGCTGTTGGCACCTATGACGAGGGCGGGGGGAACGCCGAGGCGCTAGCGACCCGGCTCGCCGGGTTGCCAGCTGATCCGGCAGTCGCCGCCGACCGCCTCCTCGTGCCGACCGCCGGGTCGGCCGTCGAGATCGTCTACCCGCAGCTGGGTGGGCTCACGGAGGATGCCGCCTCGATCATGGTCGTGTTCACCTGGCGGCTCCTCGAGGACGACCGCGAGACGTCCGTGGTGCGCACCGCCGACGTGCGTCTCCGACGAGAGGCCGGGGCGTGGCGGGTCACGGGCGTCGAGTCGCTGGGTGGAGAGCCCACGGGGAGCCCAGAGATCACGCCGCTCGCCCAGGCGGTGCTCGCGAACGACCGGCTCGACCTCCCCGATTCGGCTCGATGGGACATCGAGGCCGGCCGGATCGGTGACGAGATCCTCCAGGTGCTCCAAGAGCTGAGCCAGCACCACACGCTGCGCGTGGCGGTGCTGGCGTCCGGACATCCCCACAACGTGTTCGAGAGCGAGTACGTGAGCAACCACACGGAGGGGCGCGGCGTCGACATCTGGGCTATCGACGACACGCCTATCGTCTCCCTGCGCGATCCCAACGGCCCGCTACCCGCGCTGGTGCAGGGCCTCGTCGCGCAAGGCATCACGGAGGTGGGGTCGCCCTTCGACGTCGACGGGCCCGGCGGGGCCTCGTTTACCAACACGGTCCACCAGGACCACCTTCACATCGCCTTCGACGGCTGACCCTCGGTCGCCTCGCTTCGTTGGTTCTGGGAACAGGTCCGCTCGGTCGTGCGTCATCGTTCACGATGAAGGTCGTGACGAGCGCACCAAGGGTGTCGGAGGAAGGCTGGCCGCAACCGCTGGTCGACCTCTACCAGCAACGTGGCGTCGCGTTCGTCCGGCTTGCCTACCTTCTCACCGGCGACGCCAATGTGGCCGAGGAGCTCGTTCACGACGCGTTCCTCGCTTCGCTCGGCCGCTGGGACCAGGTCCGAGAGCCCGGCCCATACATCCGTGCTGCGGTGGTGAACCACTGCCGCTCGTGGGCGCGTCGCCGAGCCATGGAGCGGCGTCACCTGCCAGTACCTGCTGCGCCGGCGGAGCTCCGGGCCGACGAGCTGTGGGATGCCCTCGGTCGGCTCGATGACCGTCGCCGGGCTGCGATCGTCCTGCGCTTCTACGAGGACCTTCCCGACGAAACGATCGCGAAGATCCTTGGCTGCCGCCCGGCCACCGTTCGCACTGCCATCCACCGAGGCCTCAAAGACCTGCGACGGGAGATCACTCCATGAGCGACACCGACATCGACTTCGAGGACCAGGTTCGCCGGATGCTCAGCGACCGAGCGGCGGACATCCCCGACCGGCCTCGGCGCGAGCTCCTCGCGGTCTCCGCTCTGCGGCCCGAGATGCCTGCCCCCCGATCACATCGGCGGGTCCACATCGCCGTTGCCGCCGCTGCTGTGCTCGCCGCCGTGATGGCCGGACTCGTGCTGCGGCCGGATGAGAGGAACGACATCAGCACAGTCCCCGCCGACAGCCCTGATCAGCCCGCCGGTCTGCCTTCGACCTTTGACGCGACCACCGCCCCGTTCGTCTTCTCGGCGCCCGGTGACGCCGAGGCCGTAGCGGACGCGTACCTCCGCGCCCGGTTCCCCGACTACCCGGCGCCTGGAGTCGTGTCCGGACCCGTGACCAGCGATCGATCCCAAGCGGTCACGATGTGGATGCTGACCGGCGAGGGCTCCGCACGGTACCGCGGGACCATCCTGCTCCGTTCAGACAACGGAGCCTGGGGGGTTGTGGCCGCGACGACCGATGGCGTCGACCTCTCCGACGTGACGTTCGATGGGCGGCGCGCGCAAGGACGCATCACCTACTCCGGAGTCGACCTTCTCGCCGTCGACGTCACGGACCTGGCCGACGAACCCGTCGAGGGAGCGCCTCGCCCCAACGGGTACCCGGGAGCCGACTATCGCTACGGCACGGCAGGAGACTCCGACACCGGCACTTTTGACCTTGACCTCGCCGCAACCGACGAAGCCGTCATCGTCCGTGCCCAGCACGTCGGAGGCACGCTGCTGTCCATCGCCGAGATCGCACTGGTCGCACCACCCCTCGACGGGCCCGCCCCTGGTTCTGGATTCGTCGTATGGCCAAACGAAGCCACCGCAACCGACCGGACGAGCGCGATCGCCGCCGCCGAGTCGTTCGCAACCGAGGTCGTCGGTCGTACGCCGACGACGGTCACACCGGACCCCGAGGCAGCGCCGGACGGACCGACGTGGGTCGAGCTGGAGCTCGACGCGAGGAGTGTGCGGCTGCTCGCCGTGCCCACCGAGGACGGCTGGGTCGTCATCCAAGTCGGCAACGGTGGACCGAGCGTCAGCGCAAACCCTCCGACGGCTCACGCGGCGGCGGTCCCCGAGGCGACGGACGTCGAGGTCCGGATCGACACCACGAGAGGCGTCAGCACAGTGCACCTGCAAGCCGACGAGCTCGACGAGGGCATCGCGCTCGGTGCGGAACTCGACGAGATCCGCTCCGTCATCGCCATCTACCGCGACTCAAACGGCGCCGTCGTCGCCGTGCACGGCGGCCACTACAGCTGACGCCCTTCAGGAGGATGTTGAGGTGGGCTGATGCGCCATGGCAGGGCTCCGAAAGCCTTGCACGGGGTTCGATTCCCCCGCCACCGCCACCGCCCACCACCACCACCACCACCAGTCCAATCGGGCCGGCAACCCCGCTGCTGGCCTCAAGCTTCTGGCAGAACCACTTCAAGCCCGCCCTGGACCGTTTGGGCGGGCACTGCCGGTTCCAGAACCTCCGCCACACGAGCGTGGCGCTGGCCATCGCCCGACGGATGTCCACCCCAAGGCGGTGCAGACGAGGATGGGCCACTCGTCGATCAACGTCACCTTCGACCGCTACCGCTACCTCCTTCCCGAGTTAGAGGAGGCATCGCCACCGGCTTCGGCGATCGCCTCGCGGCCGTCCGCCAGGCCAAGAAGGACCGCGCCGGGTGGTCCACGTCAGCTTCACCGACGACCCCCCAAGCGAGACGGCCGACGCGCGAACCCGGCGATCAGGACAGACTCACTGCGATGCAGCCGCTCCCGCGCTGGGCGAAGACGTTCATGTTCGTCGCGCTGGGTCTCGCAGCGTTTGTGCTCGTCCTTGTGTTCGTCGTCGACCGCACCGGCCCGGCTCAGCCAGCGGACTGGCGCCTCGATCCGGCCGGCGCGTTGGACCCGTCCAGCCGGGAGGTGGCCATCCTGGTGAACGAACGCGCCTGCGCCTCGGGCCGCAGCGCCGACGGCCGTATCGAGGTCGACGTCGAGTACGCAGCAGACACCGTCACGCTGGAGGTCTCGGTGCGGCCCCTCAACGGCGACCAGGAATGCCCGAGCAACCCTGACACGCCCTACATCGTGAAGTTGGCCGAGCCCCTCGGCGATCGCGACGTGATGGGCCAGTCGAGCCCGCCTGAGTAGCGCTCCACCGGCGGTGTCATCCGCCGCTGCCGACGCGACTAGCGCCGGTTAGCCGCTCAGTGCATTGAGCCGATTGTCCGTCTTGCGGCGGTAATAGTTGCGGGGTTCTCGGTCGAGATCAACCATCGAGCCGGGCGCGAACCAGCGGGGTCGCGCTCAGCCGCTCCTTCGCGCGCGATGCCGCGCTCACCTACCGCCGACTGGTGTGATGGGCGCACCCACGCAAGAGTCTCTAGGTGGCTAAGTGAATTTCCTCGTGCAGGGGGTTGTGAATCGGATGGGACGCTCGACAACGGTCTGAATGGCTCCGTCACCCCGCGACGAGATCGAGCGGCTGATCGCAGCGTGGCACGCTGCTGGAGCAGCCAAGGAGCTCTTCGAAGCGCTACGCGATCCGATGCGTCGCGCCGCTCGGCGCGGGATCCGTCGCATCCTGGCGGAGACCCCGGACGAGGGCGACGTGGACGATGTCGTCTTCAAGGCCTTCACCGAGTTCCTCGACAAGGACCCGAGTGACATCCGGAGGTCGCCCACCGGATTCGCGTGCACCATCGCGGACCGGCGAGGCAGGGACCGAGCACGGTCGATCATCCGAGAACGAGAACAGATCCAAGGCAACGCATGGCAGATCGACCAGATGCTCATCACCCAGTCGGACGAGGCTGAGGCCGCGGGGCGCGAACGCCTATTCCGTTACGCCTCGGAGTGCAAGGAGCACCTGACACCAGAGCAGCGGGACGTCATCGAGCGGACCGTGCAGCGACAAGAGTCGCTCTCCGACTGGGTCGCGGCGCGCGGCACGTCGTACGAAGCGGGGCGTCGCCTGCGCGAGCGCGGCCTCGCCGCGCTGCGGCGCTGCATCGACAGAAAGCTTGAGCGTGAGAGAGGGGAGTGCGATGGATGACATGAACGAAGATCGACTCGCAGACTTCGTAGACGAACACCTACGCCATCTGCGCGGAGAAGGGCCCGCTCCTGACCTGACGGCGCTGGACGAGGCTGAGCGAGCAGAGGTCGGGCCACTACTCGAGCTCATCGACGCGATGACCGACACCCTGCCCGCGTCTCCGCCCCTCGCGGACGACCCGGTAGCGATCCGGCTGGGCCTCGTTGGGACAACGGCCGGCGACGAGGATGAGGCCGGAGACGCCGTAGTGGCCGCCGTGGAGGAGGTCGCATACCGGTTCGGTGGGGCCATCGAAGTCCAGCGCATCCCGCTCTCCGGTGATCCTGGAAGCAGCTTCGCCCCTGGAGTCATGTGCCGCTCGTTGGCCGAGACCGTTCTCGTCGTCCTGTACGACCCGAGCGCTTCGCCATCCGCAGTCGACGCCCGCTCGATCTTCCACGAGCAACCCGAGCTGTCGGCCGTTGCCTTCTCGAACCCTGACGCGACTCGCGCAGCGGTCGTGACCTATGCCCACTGCGTGAACCGACTCGTTCCTGCGGGCGGCTGGTACGGACCCGCCGAACTCGCATGGGAGCCACTGGAGCTCGCCCTCGGCGGACACTTCGAACGATCGATCCCGCGTTGGGACGCCGTTTCCACCTTGCCACCAGGCGATGCGCTCGAAGAGCTCGCGGCCGACGCGCTCGCCGTGGTCACCTCGGAGTTGGATCGAGTAGCGAGCTCGCGCGTCCAGCTCCCACACAAGCGTCAGGCTCGAGACTTCGTGACCGCGCTCGATCCGACTGTCTTCGTCGCGTGGATCGACGGCGTACGAACGCGCCGAATTTCGAGCGACCAGCTGGCCGAGGACGTCATCGACTCCTGCCGCACTGCATCGCCATGATCCGAAACATTCGCATCCGCCAGTGGCGCGCCTACGACGACGCGACCATCGACCTCGACTACCCCGTCGTCTTCTTCGTGGCGGAAAACGGCGTCGGCAAGTCGTCCTTCTTCGAGGCGGCGCGGTGCTGCCTGCTCGGCTTCCCCAACGGCCGAGCCGCCGCGCGCGCGGTCCGAGCCAATGCCGACCGAGCAGAGCTCTCGATGGAACTCGCGCTCGGTGACGACGACATCATCAACGTCACCAGAACCCTGACCCGCACCGGACGCGCAACCTTCTCCGCGTCTCGCAACGGCGTCACCCTCGACGAGAACACCTACCTCTCGACCCTGCAGACGACGTGGGCCGCAGATAACCCGTTGATCGATCGCCTCATGTTCGGTGACCCCGGAGCAAGCCGCTCGAACGCTCCGCTTCCAATCCGCGACCACCTCGCCGAGCTGCTTGGCGTCACCCCAATGCTGGATGCCGCCGCCACATTGCGACTCGCGCAGGCCGGCGCTCACTCCAGGGTCGCAACGGTGCGCGAAGCCGCGAACGCATCCGCCGACGAGGCCGCCGTCCGGGAGGCCGCCGTCGACGACGCCCGCGAAGTGCTCAGCGCGATCGTTGCCGAACGCGACGCAGCACG
>DATCYH010000389.1:0-2612 GCA_036570405.1 Nocardioides sp. | reverse complement strand
CGCCGCATGCGGCTGGGCCGCCGTCCGTGGATCCAAGGGATCGTAGTCGGTATTGACCGCCCCCACCCAGCCGCGACGGCCGCGGATCACGGTGCGCGCGGCACCCTCGAAGTTCAGCCATGCTGCAGTCCCGACCACCTTGAACAGGTCAGGGGCACCGTCTGTGCGTGTGCGGGTTGTCATCACGATCCTCCGTCTCAGGAGCAATCCTCAACCGCGGAGACGTGCACCCACAAGGCCTCTTGAATGACTGAGACTCCTGGCGGGGACGAGTCATCGGGAGGCCGTCTCAGACCAAGCGCGCCGCCTCTTGGAGGCCACCAGGCCGCCCTGGACCGGGGTCTTCGCTAGCCTTACAATCGTCTCACCGTGAGACTAAATCGCTCAGTAACGTCAGGGTACAAAATGCCAGATTCCGACGCATGGCTCATTCCTGGCAGTCGAAGGGAAGCCGCCCTGGAACGCATCTACGCAGCCGGCAGCGACGTCCTGCGCGAGCGCGGTCCCAAGACGTTCAGCTTGGAAGAGGTCGCCCGCAGAGCAGGGTGCTCACGCGCGACCGTCTACCGGTTCGTGGGCAACAAGCGCAGCCTTGTGGACACACTGGGAGGCCTAGCCGCGACTACCGTGGTCGAACAGGTGCGAACGCAGACTCGCGGGATGCAGGGCAAACAACTGGTCATCGAGTCGATCCTTGCCGGAGTCCAAGCGATTCGCAGCGACCGCACCCTGGCTGAGTTCGTCAAGTCACCCCCGGCTTTCGACGACACCTACTTCACCCACTCCGAAATGCTGAACCGTCTCGCTGCGTCTCTGATGGACCTCGGCGAAGAACACGATCTCGGCGCCGAATGGCTCATTCGAGTCGTACTCAGCATGATCACTTGGCCCGTGGACGACCCCACCACCGAGCGAGAACTGATCGAACGCTACGTAGGTGCCGCCTTCTGATGGCGGACACCCTGTTCGAACTAGATTCGCGCCTCGGGGTGCAACCATCGATGACGACGCCAACCCGGCGCCGCCCGAGAAGGAACCGCCCTCCGTTACAAGCGTGGTACAAGTAACCAAGATCTCCTAGAGTTTGCGCAGGTCAGCATGGGTCAGTCAGTCACTACTACGACATCTGATTCGAGGGTTTTCACCCTCTGCCGTTAGTCACTGAAAGTGGCGTCTGACATGCGGAAACGTCTCTCAACGTCTCGCAGCGTCAGGCGCCATTTTCCGTTGTCGTGCGTACCCAGTGCACCCCAAGTTTGGTTTCAACTACCTCGCGAGGGACGGCGCACCTCAGGGGTATGAGTTGCCCTGTGTCAACCTCCTCCCCGTTAGGCAGCCTCCGGAATGTGTTCGTTGAGAATGCGTTGGAGCGCGTTGTGCTGGTCGGGGTCGTAGACGAGGCGGTCTTGCCAGCAGCGCCAGATGATGGTTGCCCAGGCGCGGCCGAGGATGCGGACGGCATGGGGGTGGTCTTTTCCTCGGGCTCGGGCACGGTTGTAGAGGTCGGCGGCCCAGGGGTTGGCGTGTCGGGAGCCGTCGGCGAAGTCGCAGATGGCGTCGCGCAGTTGGCTGTCGGCGGACCAGCGGAAGGTGACGGCCTTGACCTTGCCGGACTGGCGGGTCGAGGGTGCGACGCCGGCCAGGCAGGCGAGCGAGTCGGCGGTGGGGAACCGTCCTCGGGCATCGCCGAGTTCGGCGAGCAGGCGTGCTGCGCGGAGCATCCCGGAGCGCGGCAGCGACTTCACGATGTGCGCGTCGGAGTGGACATCGAGCTGGGCGGCGATGGAATCCTCGAGAACGTCGATCTGGGCGTTCAGGGTGCGCAGCACAGCCACGAACGTGGTGACCACCGCGGCATGCGCGGCGGCGTCGGTGGTCCCGGTGGTGCCACGGGGCGCGGCCAGCAGCCGGGCGTGCAGGATTTCGGGGGCGACTCGACCCGAGTATCCCTGGTTGCGCAGCCAGGTGCCCAGCCGGGCCGGGGTGAGCCAGTCGGCTTGGGCCTGGGTGGTGAACCGTTCCAAGAACGCCAGGCTGATCGCGGAGTCGAGCGCGGCGAACAGGCCCACTGCGCCGGGGAACACGATCTGCAGGTGCGCGCGGAGTTGGTTGGCGGCCGCGACGCGATGCTGGACCAGATCGCGTCGGGCGCGCACCGTCGAGCGCAGCGCGATGGTGGCCGGGGTGGATCGGGTCAGTGGGGTGAGGCGGCGCCGGTCGGTGCGGATCACATCGGCCAGGACGTAGGCGTCGTACCGGTCGTCCTTGTTGCCGGCCGAGCCGTAACGCGAGCGCAGGTTCTTGACTTGGTTCGGGGCGATGACCAGCACGATCAGTTCGGCCGAGAGCAAGGCCTCAACGACGGGGCCGTCGCCGCGTTCGATGCCAACCTCGTTCACCCCGGCGGCCAGCAGGCGGCGGACGAGCCGCTTCAGGCCAGCGGCGGTGTGCTCGACCATGAACCGGTCCAAGACCTCACCGTCGGAGTCGACGATGCAGACCGCGTGGTCGTCCTTGGCCCAATCGACACCCGCGCAGACTCGCTGAATCGCCCCGGGTCTGATGGAGGCTCTCAATCCTGGGAAGGATGATGAGAGTCATGGCAGCACCGA
>DATCYH010000388.1:0-2402 GCA_036570405.1 Nocardioides sp. | reverse complement strand
AGACGACCTTGTCGGACGGCGTGTAGGTGGTGTGGAACTTCTCGCTCTTCTCCACCTTCGACGATCCGGGCTTCTTGAAGTAGCGCCACACGTCGATGTCGAAGCCGCCGTACCCCTCGTTCGGCTCGCAGTCATCGGTGGTCAGCTTGCGGGTCTTGGGAGAGGTGAAGTTGTAGCGGTCGCCGGTGGAGCTGGTGATGTCCCAGACCTCGGTGGAATACATCGTCACCTTGACCTCGCCCTGCCCACCGGGAGCGCTCTTGTTGACCTCGACGTCGATGAGCACCCCGTGCTCGGTGTCGTTCTTGAACTTGAGGTCCAGCGCTCCCCACACCACGGTGGCCTCGCGGCCGACCGGGTAGCGGTCGATGTAGAACGAGTGCGGCCGGTGCTCGACGTCCTCGTAGCCGGCGAAGAACATCGCATTGAACACCGTCGTGGCCATCTGGGAGACACCACCGCCGTAGTCCTTCTTCAGGATCCCGTTGGAGATGATGTAGCCCTCGACGAACCCGTTCGCGGCAGTCCGCTCCCCGACGATGTCGTTGAGCGAGAAGGTCTCGCCGGGCTTCAGGACGGTGCCGTCGATCAGCTCTCCGGCCCGTCCGAGGTTGACGTTGCGATAGTCGGCATGGGGATAGAAGGTGGAGAAGCTCGAGACCTCCTCGACGATGTCCAGCTTCTTGGCGTCGGCGGTGGTGAACTCGGGCTTGACGACCTTCGAGGGGACCTTGACCTGTCGGTCGGACTCCTTGCTCACCAGGGCGAGGAACGCCTCGTTGATGTCCTTCTGGTCGTAGTCCACACCGGGCTTGCCGGGGATCACCTTGGGCTTGCCGTCGACCAGCCTGACGGTCGCGTCGACCGGCTGGCCCATGTCCTCGGCGAACTTGGACCGGACCAACGTGGAGAGCTTCTTCTCGTCGAGCTCGGGCGCGAGCTTTCCGTCCACGGGCTTCAGGGACAGGACCGGGGTGAACTCCTCGGGACTCAGCACCACCTTGTGCTTGTCGAAGACCAGCGTGACCGGACCCGAGGTGGCCGGGTTGGCGAACTCGTTGAGGGCGTCCTGCACGTCGCTCTCGTCGATCTCGGGCTCGATCTCGACCAGCTCGAGCTCGGCCGTCCCGCCCCACACGGCTGCTCGGACCAACGCGTCTCGTGCCACGTCCGGGTTGACGCCCTCACCGGTCCGGCCGTCGATGGTGACGGTCTCGCCCCTGCGGAAGGCGACCCTGCCTTCCTTGGGCTCGGTGCCGACCTTCTCGTTCAGCGTCTCGATCGCGGCGGCGAAGGCGTCCTCGTCGACGTCGACGACGGGCTCCACCTCGTCGCCGCCGGTGTAGTAGTCCCACAGCCGCGACGGCGACCAGCTCTTGCCGCTGCCGGCCTGGTCCACCGTTTCCGCGGTGTCGACGGTGATCCCGGCCTTCTCGGCAGCGATCGCGGAAGCTGGGTTCCCGTCGACGGTGACCTGGATCGAGTCGCGCTCGGTCAGTCCCTCCTCGAGCGCGGCAATCGCGTCGCCGCGTTCCTTGCCGCCGATCTCGATCCCGGCAACGGTCGTGCCTCGCGGCACCTTGTCCCCCGCCCCGGCATAGGCCCCGGCATAGCCGACGGCAACCAGCACGAGGAGGCCGAGCACAGTCAGGATGACTACTCGGCCGCCGTTGCTCTCAGGTGAGGGCTTCTTCACGGTCGACATCCTAGGTTGGGCTCTTCTCAGGCTCCGATTCGGCGACCCGCCTCGGCCGCGGAAGGGTGACCACGGCCAGGACGATCAACACCAGCGCACCGGCCACCAACAAGTAGCCTCGCGGGCTCGACATCATGACGTAGTCGCCCTCCGGCCGGGTCTGGAGTGCCACGTAGAGCAACGCGACCCAACCGGCTGAGAACCCGCAGCGCAGCCATCCGGGTCGCAGCGCGAGCGCGCAGCTGAGCGGCGCTGCGAGGGCCAGCAGGAACAGCAGCCAGTTCTTCTCGTGCACCGCGACCGAGGCCACCCCGCTCACCAGCCCCACCACACAGCAGGCCAGGGCGGCCAGCGCCAGGAGCGGCCCCCGGAGTGGGAGCAGGTCGGTCCGCGGCATCAGGCCAGGCCGGCGAACAGGTCGTTCTCCCGGCCGTCGTCACCGACCGGGCCCTGGGTGCCCTTGGCGAGTCGGAAGTATTCGTCGCCCCAGAATGCGTGCCCACTCTCCGCGCCACTGAAGAAGAACCCGTCCTCCTCGATCTGGGTGCGGTGCGCCTTGAGCGCGGCCATCTTCACCGCGACATATTCTGTGGCGTCGACGCGCGCCGCCAACTGATCGTCAGGAGTGACGAACGGGCCCATCTCACCGTCGGGGTCCATCCCCTCGAAGGTGGTCGTGTCCCCGGTCTCGCGAATCGCGCGGAGG
>DATCYH010000387.1:0-1833 GCA_036570405.1 Nocardioides sp. | reverse complement strand
CCACCAGGTGGCTTTGCGGACATTGCACGAGGTGTTCGAGGCGGAACGTCGGGGGTTGATCCAGTCGATCAGCCTCGAGGTCGGCACGGAGACCACCGACCCCGCTACAGGTATCCAGGGGTACGTGCCATTCGTGGCCGTGGCTGCCGAACGGGCCACGTTCATGGCCTTCGATCTGTCGGAGGTGGTACCGGCTGCGACGCTGCAACATCTCGGTGCGGCCGCCTCGAAGAATCCGCTCGGTCTAGTCCCCGCCGACGTGTCGGGGATCCGAAAGGCGTGATCAAACAGCCCAGGTTCAACCCGGCTCCCGGCTGGCCCACACCACCGCAGGGTTGGGAACCCCCAGCAGGGTGGACGCCGGACCCGTCGTGGCCCGAGCCACCCGACGGGTGGCAGCTGTGGATCAGCGACGGCGACGCCCCAGTCGACGATCCGCCGGCAGAGAGCACCGACGACCCACCCGCCACCGTTCCCGACCCCGTCGACCTCAACGGCAACCCCGACGCCATCGTGGACAGCGGAACCGTGGACGGTTCCGCGAGCGATGTCGCCACCAGTGACGAGCTGAGCACGGTGGCGTTGCAGGCCCAGGTCCGGATGCTCGAAGCGGAGCTGACAGCGCTACGCACCAGTACGTCAGACACCGGCGAAGACATCAACGAGTACGTGATCCTCGACGACGACCGGGTCCTGCAATCGGTCGGCATCTACCGCTACCACCATCCCCTAGAGGCGGCCGCCGCGTTCAAGGCCCGCCTCGACGAGCTGAACACCGCGATCGTCGGCACGGTCAAGTCCGGCCAGGCCATCGAAGCGTCGAACCTTTTCACGTTCGACAACTCCCTTGCGAAGGGCCGCAAGATGACCGCAGACCTATCCAAGCTGATGCTGCGCGCCTACAACGCCGAAGCGGACAACAGCGTTCGCGCCCTGCGGGTCGGCAACGTAACCACCGCCAGGAAACGCATGGAGAGCTCCCGCATCGCGATCGCGAAGCTGGGCGCGATGATGGAAATGCGCATCAGCGATCGGTTCCATGCACTTCGCCTCGCCGAAATCGAGCTGACCGCCGACTGGTTGATGAAGAAGCAGGAGGAGAAGGAAGCAGCCCGCGAGGAACGGGCCCGGCTCCGTGAGGAGCGACGAGTCCAACAGGAGCTCTCCGCTGAACGTGAACGTCTCGACAAGGAGCGATCTCACCTCAGCAACGCTCTCGACGCCCTGCAAACCTCAGGCGGCAGCGACCCTGATCTCGAGGCCCGGCTCGCCCAGATCGACGCAGCGATCGAACAAAACGACTATCGAGCCGCGAACATCCGCGCCGGATACGTCTACGTCATCTCCAACCGTGGTGCGTTCGGCTCCGGTGTGGTCAAGATCGGCCTCACTCGACGCCTCGAGCCTCTTGAGCGGGTCACTGAGCTCGGTGGCGCATCCGTCCCGTTCCGCTTTGACGTCCACGCCCTGTTCTTCTCCGAAGATGCCGTCACCCTCGAGAACGAGCTCCATCACCACTTCGCGGAGCGGGCCCTCAACCTGGCCAACCCACGTAAGGAGTTCTTCTTCGCCACCCCAGCCGAGGTCCGTGACGTCCTAGAGGCGAAGATGGGCAACCTTCTCGAGTTCACCGAGCACGCTGAGGCAGCCGAGTACCTCCAATCTCTCGCAGCGTGGCCTGCGGATGCACTCAGCCCGGGCCCCCGCTAAGCACAGCAGGGCCACCATGCCTCCGGCTACTCGCCGTCGAGGTAGTCGCGGAGCTTTTGGCTGCGGTGGGGGTGGCGGAGCTTCGCGAGGGTCTTCGACTCGATCTGGCGGATCCGCTCCGGG
>DATCYH010000386.1:0-5448 GCA_036570405.1 Nocardioides sp. | reverse complement strand
GCCCACCGGCGGCAAGGAAGCGAGCGAGGTCTACTACGAGCTGGATCTGCGCGACGAGGACAACCCGTTGGTCAAGCAGCTCGGCGGCCTCTCCTCCTTCGACCCGAAGTCATCGGTCGAGGTCTTCGCCCAGGGCCTTGAAGAGGTGCTCCTGGTCGGCAACGACTCCGTCGAGGGCGTCCCGACCAAGCACTACGTGGTGACCACCAGCACCGAGGGCCTCGGCGATCTCGGGGTGGAGGAGTCGGGCGGCGAGCTGCCGCCCAGCGTCACCTATGACGTCTGGCTCGACGACAAGGGTCGCCTGGCAAAGATGGAGTCAGAGTTCGAGGGACAGGGCTCGATGAAGCTGACCATGAGCAACTGGGGCGGCAAGGTGGACATCGTTGCTCCTCCGGCCGATCAGGTCCAGCCCTATCCCAGCGAGAGTGCCAGCCCGACGCCCTGAGCTCGACCGGGGCTCAGCGCCCGCGCAGGTTGCCGCGCTGGCCCTTCATGCTGGTCGGCATCGGACCCTTGGGGATCGGCATGTTGCCGCGGGTCGCGTCCAGGGCGCGCAGTCGGCCGAGTACGTCGGTCATCTGGGCACCCTTGATGTTCTTGCCCAGCTTGGTGACGTGCTTGAGCAGCCTGTTCAGCGGGACCTGACCCTCGCCATCGCCGCAGATGACCTCGTGGATCGGGGTGTCGGGGCAGACCCGGGAATGCTTGCGACGCTCGTTGATCAGCAGCTGCTTGACACGAGTGGGGGAGCCCTCGCCGACCAGGACGATGCCGGGAGGACCCACGACGCGGTGGACGACGTCCTGCTGCTTGGTGAAGCCCACGGCCGGCTCGGTCTTCCATCCGCGGCGCAGCATGCCGAGAGCCGCAGCGGCGGCGCCGGGCTGGCCGTTCATCTGGTTGAACGCGGCGGCCTGGGCACGACGACCGAAGATGATCATCATCGCCAGGAAGCCGATCAGCAGGCCACCGACCACGCTGAGGACGAGACCGAGCACACCTGAGCCGGGCAGGATCCAGAAGATGCCGAAGCCAACGGCGAAGCCCAGGAGGAAGGCTCCGAGCATCCACAGCCCGATCCTGGTGTCGCTCTTGCGAGCCATCTTGTAGGTCTGGACGAGCTGCTGGCGACGGCTCAACTTCTCGGGGGGAACAGGAGTCGACATGGGTGGTGAGGCCTTCTTGTCAGGATGCGGATGCGGTGGAGCGATTCTCCAGCGCCTGACGGTACAGCCGTCCGGCGCGGTAGGACGAACGGACCAGTGGTCCGGACAGGACACCCGAGAACCCGATGTCCTCCGCCTCCTCCGAGAGCTCGACGAACTCCTGGGGCTTGACCCAGCGCTCGACGGGGTGGTGGCGCACCGAGGGACGGAGATACTGGGTGATCGTGATCAGCTCACACCCGGCGTCGTGGAGGTCCTGCAGCGCCTGTGAGATCTCCTCGCGGGTCTCACCCATGCCCAGGATCAGGTTGGACTTGGTGACCAGGCCGAACGCTCGAGCTTGGGTGATCACGTCGAGGGAGCGGTCGTAGCGGAAAGCAGGACGGATCCGCTTGAAGATCCGGGGCACGGTCTCCACGTTGTGGGCCAGCACCTCGGGATGGCTCTCGAAGACCTCCTGGAGGAGGTCAGGCTTGCCGTTGAAGTCAGGGATCAGGTTCTCGACACCGGTGCCGGGGTTGAGCTCATGGATCTTCCGCACGGTCTCGGCATAGAGCCACGCTCCACCGTCGGGAAGGTCGTCGCGAGCGACGCCGGTGATGGTGGCATATTTGAGCTCCATCTTCTGGACGCTCTCGGCCACACGTCGCGGCTCGTCGCGGTCCAGAGGCGACGGCTTCCCGGTGTCGATCTGGCAGAAGTCACAGCGACGGGTGCACTGCTCGCCGCCGATCAGGAAGGTTGCCTCGCGGTCTTCCCAGCACTCGAAGATGTTCGGGCAGCCGGCCTCCTGGCAGACCGTGTGCAGGCCCTCGCTCTTCACGAGCTTCATCAGCTCGTTGTACTCAGGACCCATCTTGGCTTTGGTCTTGATCCACTCCGGCTTGCGCTCGATCGGGGTCTCCGCGTTGCGCACCTCGAGCCGCAGGAGCTTGCGACCGTTTGGAGCAGTGGGTGACTCGGGGCCCGCAGGTGTGGCCGAGTTCTGGGCGGCAGGAGCTTGCGTCACGCGGGCCACTCTACGCCGGTGACGAAGGCCACCCCAATCCGCTCAGTGGTCCCTGTCATGGGACGTCGCGGCGCCGGAAGGACAGCACAGAAGCGGTCAGCGTGACGGCCAAGATCACCGCGAAGTAGACGATGCCGTGCGTCATCGAGACGTGCAGCATCGCCGCGTTGCAGCTCTCCAGGGAATCACACGAGTAGCCCTCCGGAGGGTAGTACTCATAGCCACCTTGGAGCACCGCCAAGCCGTTCGCGTGCACCGTCCAGGGCTCCGGGTCAGCGAGGAACGGGAGGACGAAGATCAGCACCGAGCTGCTGACGATGACGGCCACCATCAGCCCGAGGGTGGCGATGGTGTTGCGGAACAACATGGTCATCGCGCAGCCGCCGACAGCCGCCATGGCCGCGGTGAGGGAGGCGCGGAACCATCGTGCTCCTGCCGTCTGCCAGTCCGCGGAGGTGACAGTGACGTCACGCAGCGCGAAGAGTCCTGTGAACAGCACCCAGAGGAAGGCAAGAGCCAGGGCAGCGACGACGAAGCCGCCGATGAACGCGGCGGAGACCTTGGCGAGCCAGACCCGCCCCCGGCGACTCTCGAAGAGCAGCTGGTTGCTCATCGAGCCGCTCGACCAGTCCGCGCCCGCGAACGTGGCTCCGGCCAGCAGCATCATCACGACCACCAGGACTGCCGCAGCGATGGTCGTGTCGCTCGCCGTTGAGAAGGTCATCGGCTGGCGCTCGAGATAGTTCACGTAGTCGCTGTCCGGGTCGGCCGGTGTGCCGATGAGATCCTCACAGGTCGCGTCGGGCGGTCCGCCCCACTCCTCGGCGTAGCCCTTCGGGTCCTTTGCGCACCGGTCGAGCTCCTCGCTCTGGAACTTCGCGCTCTCCCTCGCCTGCGCCTTGGCGGTGGCGACCTCGGAGTCGCTCACCGGCCTGGTGCTCCACGTGGTGCCCGCCCACATCAGAGTCGGCAGCACGAAGGCAGCCAACGACAACAGGAGCACGGCACGACGCCAACGCAGTCGGGTCAGCTCGACCCACAGCAGCCTCATCGGGCACCCCCGTTCTTGCGGTGGCTGCCCGGTAGGGCCTCGCCTGCACCGACGTCGGGTCCGTGACCGAGAGTGGAGTCCTCGGTCAGCTGGAGGAAGACCGACTCAAGATCCGCATGTTGGGGGACGAGCTCGTCGAGATAGAGGCCGGCCTCGGCGAGCACCCGGGTGATGGTCGATGAGTCCTCCTCGGACTGCACCCAAAGCAACCGGTCACGCTGCTCCACGACGTACCCCGCGTCCCTCAGCAGCGTTTCGGCGCGGTCGGGGTCGGCGACGGCGACCCGATAGGACGAACTGGTCCCGATCAAGTCCTCGACCTTGCCGGAGGCGAGCATCCGGCCGTGGCCGATGATGGTCGCCGAGTCGCACACCTGCTGCACCTCGGCGAGGATGTGCGAGCTGAGCAGGACCGTGACGCCGCGAGCGCCGAGGTCGCGGATGGTCTCCCGGATCTCGCGGATCCCAGCCGGGTCGAGTCCGTTCGTGGGCTCGTCGAGGATCAGCAGATCCGGCTTCTTGACCAGCGTCGCGGCGATCGCCAGGCGCTGCTTCATGCCCAAGGAGTAGGACCGGAAACGGTCGTCGTCGCGACCGTCGAGGGAGACCGTCTCGAGGGCCTCGTCCACCGCGGTGTCCGGAGCCCCGATCGAGCGGGCGAGCAGGAGGAGGTTCTGGCGCCCGGTGAAGGTGGGGGCGAACTTGGGGGACTCGACGACGGCCCCGATCCGGGGCAGTACCACTGGCAGGTGCTTGGGCACCTCGCGCCCGAAGAGCAGCATCGACCCGGCGCTGGCGCGGGACAGCCCGAGCAACATCCGGATCGTCGTGGTTTTGCCGGAGCCGTTCGGACCCAAGAAGCCGTGCACTCCACCCGCGGGGACCGCGAGGTCCAGGTCGCGTACGGCGACGCGCTTGCCCTTGCGGCTCGTGAAGGACTTCTGCAGTCCTCGGGTCTCGATGACCAATCCACCCATGGTGCCGATCGTGTCAGCGCGCCACACGATCGGGTAGTACGGCGCGCCGATGGGGCGCGCCGGAAGATCAGCTGCCGGGACGGATCAGGTTCAGCCGCGGCGGCTCGGGGCGGGGCTCATAGTCGGGGGTCGGTGCATAGTCATTCCATGCCAGCAGATCCGCGAGGTGCTTCTCCACGCTCGGGATCACGTCGGTGACCTTGACATCACGACCGAGCTCCCGGGACAGGGAGGTGACCCCCGCGTCATTGATGCCGCACGGGACGAAGCGGTCGTACCACGCCAGGTCGACGTCGCAGTTGAGCGAGAAGCCGTGCATCGTCACCCGCTGGGAGACCCGAAGTCCGATCGCGGCGATCTTGCGTTCGGGGCCGCGAGCGTCCGCCTGCAACCACACTCCGGATCGCCCCGGCACACGGGCAGTCGTCACCCCGAAGTCCGTGCACACATGGATGAGCGCCTCCTCCACACGGCGTACGTAGTCGACGACCTTGACCCGCTCGGGCAGCTTCACGATCGGATAGCCGACCAGTTGCCCGGGGCCGTGGAAGGTGATCTTGCCGCCGCGGTTCACATCGATCACCGGAGCGCCACCGGAGTCGACGGGCCGTTCGTGGGCATCGGTGCGGGTGCCCGCGGTGTAGACCGGGGGGTGCTCGAGGAGGAGCACGGTGTCCTTGCCGCCGGCAGCCACGCCGGCATGGACCCGGCCCTGCATCTCCCAGGCATCCAAGTAGTCGACGGCGTTGTCGCCCAGACCTGCTTCACGGAACTCGAGTGGCACGGCTTCGACCTTACCCCTGCGGTCGGACCAGGTGGCCTGTGGAGGAGCGGGTGCGGAGAATGCCGATCCGGGTGATGGTTGTCGGGTGAAGTCCAGGGTGCTGATCATCGTCCTCGCTGTCGTGCTGGTGGTGCTCGCCGTCTCCACGGGTGTCTTCTCCAGACTGCGCGGGACCCAGAGTGCAGTCGCGGCCGCCGGCACCGTGGCGGGGGTGGTGGCGGCAACCCCCGTGGTCCGACAACAGCAGCCGGACGCCCCTCGCCGGGTGCTCGCCGGATGGGACGAGAGGCGAGCCGCCGCTTGGGCATCCGGCTCCGTCACGGACCTGCGTGCCCTCTATGTCGAGGGCTCTGCTGCCGGGCGCGTCGACGTCCGGATGCTGAAGGCGTGGCTGCGCAAGAGGGTGAGGGTGGAGGACATGCAGACCCAGGTCCTCGACTTCACCGTCGTCAGCCACA
>DATCYH010000385.1:0-1895 GCA_036570405.1 Nocardioides sp. | reverse complement strand
AGAACATGGACAACCACGTCGTCGTGATCGGCTATGGCACCAAGGGTCGCAGCGCTGCTGACACCCTGATCCAGAACGGACTCGACCCGGAGTCGATCGTCGTGGTCGACCCCCGACCGAGTGCCCGCGAGGAAGCCAACTCCGACGGCCTCGCGGTGATCGCGGGTGATGCCACCAGGCGTGAGGTGCTGCGCCGGGCCCGGGCCGAGAGGGCGAGCCAGGTCATCATCACGACCGACCACGACGCCAACACGATGATGGCCACCCTGACGGTTCGCCAGATCAACCCGGGCGCCTACATCGTCGCCGCGGTCCGCGAGCAGGACAACGTGCCCCTGGTGCGGCAGTCCGGGGCGGACGCCGTGGTGACCTCGAGCGAAGCGGTTGGTCGCCTGCTCGGTCTTTCCTCGCTCTCGCCGACTCTCGGTGAGGTGATGGAGGACCTGATGACCTACGGCGCAGGGCTGGAGGTCGCCGAGCGGGACCTCCTGGTCAGCGAGGTCGGCAAGCAGCCCCAGCGTCTGCCCGACCAGGTGATCGCGGTGGTGCGTGACGAACAGGTCTACCGCTACTTCGACCCGGTGGTCACGCAGCTCGCGCGCGGCGACCGGCTGATCGTCGTACGCCCCTCCAAGGAGCAGCCGTGGGCGCCGCGGCCGGGGACCAACTTCGAGGACACCGCCGAGGACGACTGACCCTCCGCGCCGTGGCCCGCCTGGCCCGGTTGGGCCATCTCGGCTCGCGGGTCGGGCATTTCCGTCGACGGAACCCGGGTGAACCTGTTCGATTCGTTCCCGCGCGAGCCGGGCTGGGGTTACGTTGAGCGGACGGGCCGACAGGGGTCCCTGAACGAGGGGAGTGCGGCCGATGTCACCAGCCGATGCGGTCTGTTCGGTGCACCGGGAGTTCACCGCGTCCCCACGCAGGCTGCTGGCAGCCGTGCTGGCCTCGAGCCCGCACAGGTTCCGGCTGGTCAGCGCTCGTGGCGCGGAGATCTGCTTCGTCTTCCGTGTGCTCGCCAGGGACGGGATTCGGACCGGCGAGGAGGTGCTCGCCCTGATCACCGCCGGACCGCGTGGGTCCCAGCTCCTCCTCGTCCACGAGCGCAGCACGATGGCCGCCCCCGACACGCATGTCGCAGCCGAGATGGAGAGCTTCGTGGGACGAGTCCAGTTCGCCTACGACCACCCGAGCGCGGCGGAGACCCGCAAGCGCGACGCGGAGAACGGCTTGTGAGGGCCGGCGGCTGAGAACGGGGCTGGGGCAGAGGGCTGAGAACCGGGGGTCCAGGTCGGGGCTGAACCAATGACACGAGGCCCGCTCGATGAGCGGGCCTCGTGTCATTGGTGGACGATACTGGGTTTGAACCAGTGACCTCTTCCGTGTCAAGGAAGCGCGCTACCGCTGCGCCAATCGTCCGAGATCTTGAATTATAGGGGAACTGGTGGAGGTGGGTACGGGATTTGAACCCGTGTAAACGGATTTGCAGTCCGTTGCCTCGCCTCTCGGCCAACCCACCGCAGGAGGACCAACGATCCACCCCCAGGTGGTGTGGGGGAGAGGATCTCTCCGAGCGGACGACGAGGCTCGAACTCGCGACCTCAACCTTGGCAAGGTTGCGCTCTACCAACTGAGCTACGTCCGCTTGCGTCCGGTTCATCACCGGGCGACGTGAGAACATTAGCCGAACGCCATCGGAGTGCAAAATCGGGGTCCAGCGTGGCGTGTTCAGGCGCAACCAAGCCTGTCTGAGCTGGCTTCCCAGCGGTTGCGGCGGGTCTAGATTGGTCCCATGCGAGCTTGGGTGAACGGACGAATCCTCGACAATCCAGCTGATCCTGCGATCACTGTCTCCGACCACGGCTTCACGGTGGGTGACGGTGTCTTCGAAGCCG
>DATCYH010000384.1:0-2349 GCA_036570405.1 Nocardioides sp. | reverse complement strand
GGCCGGGGTCGCGGTGACCTGGCTGGTGTCGGCCGCTGCGTCGCTCTTCGTGGCAGGCTTCTTCGCCGGCGCCTTCTTGCGCTTCGGCTTCGCGATCGGGGACGGATCGAGGCCGAGCTCCTCGGTGACGTTCACCGGCTCGTCCGGGTCGATCTCCAACGCGTCGGCGTCGGTCGAGCCAGATTCTGCCTGATCGGACTGGGTCTGGTCGGACTGGGCCGACTCATCCTTCGACTCGCTCGGCTGTCCCGCAGACGGTGCCCTGCTGGTCGGCGTCTCGGGCTCGACATCGGTGGGATTCGGCTGGGTGTCGTCCTGGGCATTCGGGGCGACCGCGCCCAGGGCGGTGCTGGTCACCGCCTTCAGCACGTGACCACCTGCGGCCAGGCCGGCGGACGCCGCGTCCTTGGCCAGTCCCACCGCGGATCCCGCCATTCCGACTGCGGACCCGGCGACGGTCACGGGGGCCTTGGCCGTGCCGACCACGAGGTCCCTGATCCGGTCGACGTGGCTCTTCTCGGGCTCTTCGTTCGTCTGGTTGCTCATGATTGTCCAGTACCCGCACGTCGCGGTGGCAGTCGTCGCGCATCCAGAATGCGGGCGTGATGACCGCCACCCGACGGCGTACGACGTATCAGCGGGCGGTGTCGTTCGGGGTCACCGGGGCGGTGCCCAGTGCACCGAGGTCCTCGGTGGTCTCCTTGTCGGTGCCGGGCATACCGGCACCGAGTCCCGTGGTGGGGGTGTCATTGCCACGCTTCTCCTGCACCTTCTCCTTCGCCGCCTCGACCGCTTCGCCAGCCTTCTCCGCGGCGACGTCGCGAGCCTCGGCCGCC
Organism: Nocardioides sp.; assembly: GCA_036570405.1. Classification (GTDB taxonomy): domain Bacteria; phylum Actinomycetota; class Actinomycetes; order Propionibacteriales; family Nocardioidaceae; genus Nocardioides. The sequence continues at coordinate 1,513 of DATCYH010000384.1, read as the reverse complement.
TTCTCGGTGGCGAAGTCCTTGGCCTGTCCGGCCTTGTTCTGGACACGCGGGTCGTGCATGAACCGTTGGGCCTGGTTGGCGATCTGCTCGTAGCGTCCACGTCCGGCGCGGGCGCCGAGGACGTAGCCGACTCCGACTCCGATCAGCATCTTCAACTTGCCAGTCATCTCAAGCCTCCTTGGTTGCGACTGTCGTGCAGTGCCACTCGGTGCCCAGAAGACGCGAGGTCATGCATCGGCGTCGGCGCGATCCCACACCAGCAGACCGTCCGGCCGCTGCCTGGCGCCCTCGCTGACCGGGTGCTCGACCAGCCGGCCGTCATGCATCAGGTGCTCCACGGAGAGTCCGTGGGCCACCACCGCGACATCGCTGACGACGCGTCGATGACAGCGCCACCACACCGCCTCCGAGCACATGATCGCCGTACGCCGCTCCCGGTCGTCTTCGATCAGCTGGGCAAGCCCTTCACCGAACTCGCCGGTGCGCGTCCAGTCGGCATACGCGCGGAACGCAGCCACCCGCCACCAGGGGTCGAGGGAGACCGCATCCTCGTCCTTCTTGAGCCGGCGGCGTCCGCCGAGTCGCGGCTCGTGGCGATAGCCGATTCCGTTCTCGTCGAGCAGTGCCTCCACCTGACCGGCCGCGGCTGCCGGGTTGTGGCGGCTGCCGGGGAAGCGGCGTACGTCGACCACCAGTTCCACGTCGGCACCACGCAGCAGTGCCGCGAGCTGGTCGCGGTCGAGGCGTCCGTGGCCGAAGGTGAGCATCGCCCTCGATCATGCCGCATCACCCTTGGGCGACCGAAGGGCTCAGCGGATCCGGGTCAGTGTCACCGACAGGGATCCGCGGTTGTCGCTGTGCGTGTAGGGGTCCCAGGTCCGCACCGTCGCGGTGCCGGAGACCGGTGCGGTGAACGTGGTCCTGTAGGAGTGCCGATTGCGCGTGGTGCAGGTCGCTCGCGAGTTGTGGCGGGCCCGCGGGTCGAGCTGCACGCCGGCGACGTACACCCCGAAGTGGTCGGCCGAGGGCGTCCGCGGGTTGACCGTGTGCCGCGCGCGCAGGGTGCCGCGATGGCGATAGCAGGCGGCGTCGAACTCGTTGCCCGCGTCGGTTGCGTCGCCGGTGACCGTGACCCGATAGCGCGCGCTGCGCCACAACTGGCGCTTCGTGCGCGTTCCCCAACGACGCCGGGTGTCGAGGACGACCGACTCCTTGGTCAGGGTCGCCGATCGGGGGCCGGGTCGGGTGGCGCGAGCCGGTTGGGCCAGGGGAGCGGTGCGGAAGCGTGTGGCGAGTGAGGACGCGGTGATGTCCGCACGGGCGAAGTGGACGGTGAGCGACTCTCCCGGGTTGCTCACGCCGTCGGTGTCACGGGCGCGCAGGGTGATCGAGGCGGTCCTGGTCGGGGTGTACGTCGCGGAGTAGGTGTGGCTGCTCGAGAACCGGTCCGACCGGTCCCACCGGACGCGGCCGGCGATGAGGAGTGCCGTCGTGGACGAGAGGACGGTGGCGG
>DATCYH010000383.1:0-3633 GCA_036570405.1 Nocardioides sp. | reverse complement strand
CCCACATTGCCCTCATCGAACTGCGCTCGGCCGACAACGCCGGCCTCGAGGAGATGTTCCTCGAGCTCACCGCGGAGACCCAGCGTGAAGGAGTCGCAGCATGACCACCCTGGCCCAGAACCCCACGTCCACCGAGGACGTCCAGTCCACCCCCGAGCCGAGACACCGCCCGATTCCGATGTCGCGGATCATGTGGGTCGAGCTGACCAAGATGTTCGACACCCGCTCCGGATTCTGGCTGCTGGCCAGCATCGGGATCGTCTCGCTGCTCGCCACGGGAGCAGTGATCCTCTTCGCTCCTGACGACGAGCTCACCTATGAGACGTTCGCGACCGCGATCGGCTTCCCGATCGCGGTCATCCTCCCCATCATCGCGTTGCTCTCGATCACGAGTGAATGGAGCCAGCGGACCGGGCTGACCACCTTCACGCTGCTCCCCCGGCGGTCTCGGGTGATCAACGCCAAGTTGATCGTCTCGGTCGGCATCGGCATCGCCTCGATGTTCGTTGCGCTGGCGATCGGTGCGGTCGGGAACCTCGTTGGGACCGCAATTGCCGGGGTGGACGCCACCTGGGACGTCAGCACCTACGAGTTCTCGTTGATCGTGCTGGCCAACGTGCTCGGCATGCTCATCGGTTCCATGCTCGGGGTGCTCATCCGCAACTCCGCCGGAGCCATCGTGGGCTACTTCGTGTTCAATGCCCTGCTGCCGACGTTGTTCATGACCTTGGGCAACCTGCAGGAATGGTTCCGTGACATCTGGCCCTGGATCGACTTCGCCTATGCACAGGGCGCCCTGTTCGAGGGGTCCCCGTCAGACGAGGAGTGGTTACGCCTGGCGGTCACCTCGACCATCTGGCTGATCCTGCCGATGGCTGTCGGTCTCTGGCTGATCCGCAGGTCCGAAGTGAAGTGAGGCTCTCGGATCGGTCGCCGAGACACTCGACGGCCGATCCGACGTTAGAAGTTCACGACGGTGGGCAGGATGCCCGCCATGAACAACCCCGCCTGCTCCAACTGTGGAGCCCCCCTCAACCCGACGGCCGCAGCCTGCAGTCGATGTGGGATACCGATGAGCCAGATGCCGGGTCATGACCAGCCCCAGAACCAGTTCAATTACCAGCTGCAGGGTGAGCAGCCCTCCCCCGGACCCCAGGACTACAGCGGCCAGGGGTACGGCAACCAGGGTCGTGGCAGCCAGGCGTACGGCGGCCCGGCGTATGGCAATCAGGCGTACGGCAATCAGGCGTACGGCGGCCCGGTCTACGGCGTCGGTCACCCACAGGGACAACCGGGAGCCGGGATGCCTGGCCGCGACGACCCCGGTCGACGCAAGCCGTGGCTGGTGCCGGCGATCATCGCGGGCGTCCTCGTCCTGATCGGTGCGGCCGTGCTGATCGTCGTACTCCTCACCAGCAACGACGACGACAAGTCGGGTGGCCCCGAGAACGATCCCACGTCGCAAGCCAGCGACGGGCCGACAGACGGGCCGACAGACGGGCTCACCGAGACGACCACCCCGACCCCCACCCCCATCCCGACCGCACCGACACCGACTGCACCACCGACCAGCAGCGGCGACCTGTCCCTGCGCTCGGCACCGGTCGGCAGCGACGAGGAGCAGATCAAGCAGCTGACCGAGGACTTCGGCGCCTGGTACAAGTCTGTGACCAGCGGCGAAGGCACGGACTGCTCCCAGATGGACCAGTTCTTCCTGGAACCTGACGACGACGACAAGACCGGTTGCACGTCGGCCTCGGACGTCGACTTCGACTTCGAGTTCAACGTCACCGACATCAAGGTCAGCGGCGACACTGCCACCGGGACCATGAACAGCACCATCACGATCGACGGTTCGACACCGCAGTCGAGCTCGGACGATGTGAAGTTGGCCAAGCGCGACGGCTACTGGTTCTTCGACGAGTAAGCACGACGAGACGCCCCGGTCGATTCCTGGTGGAATCGACCGGGGCGTCTCGGTGCTGGGTGACGCTCGAGGATCAGCGCGCGGCGGAGCCCTCGGTGTAGTCCTTGTCCTGCTGCTGCCAGGCGAAGTGACCACGCAGGGTCTTGCCGGTGACCTCGATCGGGTGAGCGGCCTCCTTCTCGCGGAGTTCGTTGAACTCCTTGGCGCCGTTGTCCTGGTCGTCGATGAAGCGCTGCGCGAACGCGCCGCTCTGGATGTCGGCCAGGACGGCCTTCATGTTCTCCTTAACCGACGGGTCGATGACCCGCGGGCCGGAGACGTAGTCGCCGTACTCCGCGGTGTCGGAGATCGACCAGCGCTGCTTGGCGATGCCGCCCTCCCACATCAGGTCGACGATCAGCTTGAGCTCGTGGAGAACCTCGAAGTAGGCGATCTCGGGCTGGTAGCCGGCCTCGGTCAGGGTCTCGAACCCGGCCTGCACGAGGTGCGACATGCCACCGCAGAGGACGGCCTGCTCACCGAACAGGTCGGTCTCGGTCTCCTCGGTGAAGGTGGTCTTGATGACGCCGGCGCGTGTGCCGCCGATCGCCTTGGCATAGGACTTCGCGAGGTCCCAAGCCTGGCCGGAAGCGTCCTGCTCCACGGCGATGATGTCCGGGATGCCGCGCCCGGCGACGTACTCGCGACGCACGGTGTGACCCGGCGCCTTGGGGGCGACCATGATCACGTCGACGCCCTCGGGCGCGGTGATGTAGCCGAAGCGGATGTTGAAGCCGTGGCCGAAGACCAGGGTGTCGCCCTCGGTGAGGGTGGGGGCGATCTCCTCGGCATAGAGCTTCCGCTGGTGCTGGTCCGGGGCGGGGATCACGATGACATCGGACTCTTCGGTGGCCTCGGCGGGAGTCAGGACCCGCAGGCCCTCCTCCTCCGCCTTCGCGCGGCTCTTCGAGCCCGGCTGCAGGCCGATGCGGACGTCCACACCGGAGTCACGCAGGTTCAGCGCGTGGGCGTGGCCCTGGCTGCCGTAGCCGATGACCGCGACGTTCTTGCCCTGGATCAGGGACAGGTCGGCGTCGTCGTCGTAGAACATCTCAGCCACTGGGGCTCTCCTTCAGGTTGGTTGTGTTGCTGCGTTGGGGAACTTGTGCGAGGTGTAGTGGGGGATCAGCCGGCGACCGGCGGCGGGGCCGGTACGGCGACCGGGCGCAGGTTGCGCTCGGAGAACGAGCGGGCACCACGGCCGATCGCGACCATCCCGGACTGGACCAGCTCCCGGATGCCGAACGGCTCGAGCACCCGGAGGAAGTCGGCCAGCTTGTCGGCGTTGCCGGTGACCTGGATGGTCAGTGCGTCAGGAGCCACGTCTATGACCTTGGCCTTGAAGAGCTGGACGGCGTCCAGCACCTGGCCGCGGCTCTCGGTGTCGGCGCGGACCTTGACCAGCACCAGCTCACGCGAGACCGAGGCGCCGGTGTCGAGCTCGACGATCTTGATCACCTCGACCAGCTTGTTCAGCTGTTTGGTGACCTGCTCGAGCGGGCTCTGCTCGACGCTGACCACGATGGTCATCCGGGAGACGTCGGGGCTCGCGGTCGGACCGACCGCGAGGCTGTCGATGTTGAAGCCACGACGGCTGAAGAGGCCGGCGATGCGGGCCAGGACGCCCGGCTTGTTCTCGACCAGGACGGACAAAGTGTGCTTGCTCA
>DATCYH010000382.1:0-2793 GCA_036570405.1 Nocardioides sp. | reverse complement strand
GAACCGCATCTATGAGATCGACGAGGGTCGACCGATCTGGAAGCTCCGTCCCGCGATGCTGCTGGTCACCCTCGTCACCGTCCTGCTCACCGCCCTGGTCGCCCTCAGCCTGGTGCTCACCGGCCCCGCCGCGCAGGCGGTCGGGGATGCGATCGGGCTCGGCTCCGTGGCGGTCACGATCTGGAACATCGCCAAGTGGCCGGTGATGTTGGCGGTGGTGATCGGCATCGTGGCTCTTCTCTACTACTCCACGCCGAACGTGAAGCAGCCGAAGTTCCGCTGGATCAGCACCGGTGCAGTTGTCGCGATCCTGGTCTGGATCATCGCCTCGGCCGGCTTCGGGTTCTATGTCGCGAACTTCTCCAGCTACAACAAGACCTACGGGTCGCTGGCCGGTGTGGTCGTCTTCCTGCTCTGGCTGTGGATCACCAACCTGGCGTTGCTCTTCGGCGCGGAGCTGGACGCGGAGCTGGAGCGCGGCCGCGAACTGCAGGCCGGGATGCCTGCCGAGCGGACCATCCAGCTGCCGCCCAGGGACACCCGCAAGAGCGACAAGGCCTCCACGAAGGAGGCCGAGGACATCGCCCGGGGTCGCCGGCTGCGGATCACTCGCGGGCGGGACCAGGACCTACCCGACCAGGACTGACCAGCCCACACTCCTCAGGGCACCGTCACATCTCCGTGCGAGTCGAGCTCCCATCGCCGACGATGAGGTCGAGTGCCACCCCCAGGTGCAGCTCTGCGAGCCGGGACAGCTGGCTCTTGCCCCGGCGCAGCAGCTCGTCGAGGTGCTTCGGGTCGAGCCGGCCGTCGTGATCGGCCACGGCACGGAGCAGCTCCCAGCCGCTCTGCTTGCCGTTGACCGCCGTGCGCAGGGCCTCCAACTCGAGGACGTCGGTGAGCGGGGAGCGACGTACGATCCGCCCGTTCGGCTTGAGCCGGGCAACCAGCTCTCCCGCACGTGCCCCGACAGTCGCGACCATCGACGGGTTGGCACCGACCGAGAGCATGATGTTGCGCAATGATTCGCGGTCCTCGCGGACCTCAGCGGCCAACCGGCCGATCTCCTCGGCCACCCGGGGGTCACCGTGCGTGCCGGCCACCCGCTCGAAGAAGTGCACCCCGGCACTGGCGCCGGCCCAGTGGTGCTGCAGTTGCCCGTGCAAGAGCTCGTCGTTGATCGTGGGCATCGTGACCTCCAATTGTTCGCGGGACCGGACCAGTACCCCACTGTCCACCATGGAAGCCGTCGCGGTGGGTACTGCTCCGCCATGCGCACCCCCGAGCCCTCCCCGACGATGACCCAACAGGCGGTCTTCGGCGACCTTGCCATCGCCCATGACGAGCGCGTGCTCACGCCGCGCCCATGGACCACGGCCCAGTCGGCATGGATCACCGAACTCTCGCTCGTGGTCCCGGACGGTCCGATCCTCGAGCTCTGCACAGGTGCCGGGCACATCGGGCTGCTCGCGATCGCGCACTGCGGCCGCGACGGCGTGCTGGTCGACCTTGATCCGGTCGCGTGCGACTTCGCCCTGGCCAACGCCGCGACCGCCGGGCTGTCGGAACGTGTCGAGGTGCGGCGTCGGCCGGTGACCGACTGCCTCGAGACGGGTGAGATGTTCCCCCTGGTCGTTGCGGACCCACCCTGGGTGCCCTCGGCGCGGACCGGTCGCTTTCCCGAGGACCCGCTGCTCGCGATCGACGGCGGTGACGACGGCCTGGCACTCGCGCGGGCCTGCGTGCAGACCATCGATGCCTGCCTGCACCCGCGAGGTGCCGCAGTCCTGCAGATCGGGAGCCTCGCCCAGGCCGACGGCTTGGGTGACTGGATGGCCGGCCACGTCGACCTGATCACTGACGAGGTGCGCTCCCACGGCGAGCGCGGTGTGCTGCTCCTGTTGCGCCGCCCCGACTGATTCACGCCGAGCGGGGTACCGCACCGGCCCTGAGTCCAAGGAGACAATTCATGCAACTTCCCGCTCCTCGCGGTCCTCTGAGCCAACAGGTGTGCGAGGTCCTCGCGGGCCGGAGCAGCGACCAGCCGCCGGTGGCGTCGCTTCCCCGCCCGGTTGACCAGCTCATCGACGATGACGACTTCCAGCTGGCGTTGTGGATGCTCTTCGAACTGCACTACCGCGGTTTCGACGGTGTCGATCCCGACCTCGAGTGGGACCCGCTGCTGATCCATTCGAGGGGGCGCCTGGAGGCGTGCCTCGAGGAGCTGCTCCGGGACCTCACCAGGGACGACGTACGTCGTGCCAGGGAGACCGACGGCGATTTCGCGACCCGCCTGACCAACCTGATCGACGAGCTCGACCGCGGCTCGCTCGCCATGTTTCTGCAGCGCCGGGCGAGCCAGGAGCAGTTCGCGGACTTCATGCGCCAGCGGAGCATCTATCACCTCAAGGAGTCCGACCCGCAGAGTTTCGTGCTTGCGCGCATCGACGGTCCGGCCAAGGCCGCGCTGGCCGAGGTGCAGTACGACGAGTACGGCGCGGGTGATCCCGACCGGTTGCATGCCGGTCTCTTCGCGCGCGCCCTCGACGCGATGGGCCTGGACAGCACCTACGGCGCCTACATCGATGAGGCCAGCGCCAGCACGCTCGCGGTCAACAACGTGATGTCGATGTTCGCGCTGCGCCGGCGCCTGCGCGGCGCGTCACTGGGCCACCTGGCCGCCTTCGAGGCGACCAGCTCGGCACCGTGTCGGCGCATCGTCGGCGGCGTGGAGCGACTGGGCCTGCCGCAGGCGACGGCGCACTACTTCGACGAGCACGTCGAGGCGGATGC
>DATCYH010000381.1:0-3617 GCA_036570405.1 Nocardioides sp. | reverse complement strand
CGGCAGTGCGGGGCTCGACGAATCCCTCCACACCGCGGCGGTTCGAGACCCACTCGTGCAGGTGCTGCTCGTCGGCAGAGTTGGCCGCGCGCACGCTGGTTGACCCGGTGCGTGCGCCTCCGGTCGGACGACTGACACGGGAGTTGCGGCGGAATCGGTCGAACAGGCCCATGTGAACAGTGTGGCCTACCGGCCCACGTCGCGGGTCGCTACCGACCAGTTGCAAGGGTGGTGTCATCTCGCAATGAAGTAGTGCAAAGATGGGCGACGTCGTTTCATCAGGAGTGGAGGACAGCGTGACGGACGCGGCAACACCGCAACCCGGCAACAGTTTCGACGTGGTCATTCTCGGCGCTGGCTCGGGCGGTTATGCCTGTGCCCTGCGCGCAGCACAACTGGGTCTCACCGTGGCCCTCGTGGAGAAGGGCAACCTCGGGGGCACTTGCCTCCATGTCGGATGCATCCCGACCAAGGCGCTGTTGCACGCAGCCGAGGTCGCAGAGAGCGCGAGGGACGCCGCCCAGTTCGGCGTCAAGGCGACTCTCGAGGGCATCGACATGGCCGGAGTCAACGCCTACAAGGACGGTGTGGTCTCCCGTCTCTTCAAGGGCCTGACCGGACTCATCAAGTCCCGCGGCATCACCGTCGTCGAGGGTGAGGGCAGATTGGCGTCCCCGACGACCGTGGACGTCGCAGGTACGAAATACACCGGCAAGAACGTCGTGCTGGCCACCGGCTCCTATTCCAGGTCACTGCCGGGGCTCGAGCTCGACGGCGAACGGGTGCTCAGCTCCGAGCACGCACTGCGCCTCGACCGGGTCCCCCGCTCCGCGATCGTCCTCGGCGGCGGCGTGATCGGGTGCGAGTTCGCCTCGGTGTGGAAGTCCTTCGGCGCCGACGTCACGATCATCGAAGCGTTGCCGCGCCTGGTCGCCGCCGAGGACGCCGCGTCCTCGAAGGTGCTCGAGCGGGCGTTTCGCAAGCGCAAGATCAACTTCGCGACCGGCACGCGGTTCGAGTCGGTCAAGACCACCGACGACGGCGTCGTGGTGACCGTCGAGGGCGGCAAGACGTACGAGGCGGAGATCCTCCTCGTCGCCGTCGGCCGTGGCCCCACCACCAGTGGGCTGGGCTATGAGGAGGTCGGGGTCGCGATGGACCGTGGCTTCGTCACCACCGACGATCGGCTGCGCACCAACGTCGAGGGCGTCTATGCCGTCGGTGACATCGTCCCGGGTCTGCAGCTGGCGCACCGCGGATTCCAGCAGGGCATCTTCGTCGCCGAGGAGCTCGCCGGTCTCAACCCGGCGACCATCGACGAGTCGGGGATCCCGCGGGTCACCTACTCCGACCCCGAGCTCGCCTCCGTCGGACTCACCGAGGAGCAGGCTGCCGAGAAGTATGGCGAGGTCGAGGCGCTGACCTATGACCTCGGCGGGAACGGCAAGAGTCAGATCCTCAAGACCCAGGGCTTCGTCAAGCTGGTCCGCCGCAAGGACGGCCCCGTGGTCGGGGTGCACATGGTCGGCGCCCGCGTCGGCGAACTGATCGGCGAGGCCCAGTTGATCTACAACTGGGAGGGGTACGCCGAGGACGTGGCGCCGCTGGTGCACGCCCACCCGACCCAGAACGAAGCCCTCGGCGAGGCCCACCTGGCCCTCGCCGGCAAGCCCCTGCACGCACACGCCTGAGAACACACAGAGAAGATTCGAGCGAAGGACAAACATGGCCACCGAAGTCACCCTCCCTGAGCTGGGCGAATCCGTCACCGAAGGCACCGTCACCCGCTGGCTGAAGCAGGTCGGCGATTCGGTGGCCATGGACGAGCCCTTGCTCGAGGTCTCCACCGACAAGGTCGACACCGAGATCCCCTCCCCGGCCGCCGGCACCCTGCTGGAGCAGAAGGTCTCCGAGGACGACACCGTCGAGGTCGGCGGCCTGCTCGCCGTGATCGGCGACGAGGGCGAAGGCGGTGGGTCGTCGGAGGAGTCCTCCGACGAGAAGCCGGCCGAAGAGCAGACGGAAGAGCCAGCCGAGGAGCCGGCCGAGGAGCCGAAGGAAGAGTCGAACGATGAGGAGCCGGCCGACGAGGCTCCGGCCGAGGCGCCCGAGGCCAAGGAAGAGGCCCCGGCCCCCAAGGCCGACACCGGTGACGCCGGAGGTGCCGGTACCGAGGTGAAGCTCCCCGAGCTCGGCGAGTCCGTCACCGAGGGAACCGTCACCCGCTGGCTCAAGCAGGTCGGCGACGAGGTCGCCGTCGACGAGCCCCTGCTCGAGGTCTCCACCGACAAGGTCGACACCGAGATCCCGTCGCCCGTTGCGGGCACGCTCCAGGAGCAGTCCGTCTCCGAGGACGAGACCGTCGAGGTCGGCGCGGTTCTGGCGATCATCGGCGACGGCAGTGCCGCACCCGCCGAGGAGGCTGCTCCCAAGGAAGAGGCTCCCAAGGAGGAAGCTCCCAAGGAAGAGGCCCCGAAGCAGGAGGCCCCCAAGGAAGAGGCTCCCAAGCACGCGGCCCCGGAGAAGGAAGCCCCGAAGCAGGAGGCCCCGAAGCAGGAGGCCCCGAAGCAGCAGGCCAACTCCGGCAATGAAGACGCCGGCTATGTCACCCCGCTGGTGCGCAAGCTCGCCAACCAGCACGGGGTCGACCTGAGCTCCGTCACCGGTTCGGGTGTCGGCGGCCGGATCCGCAAGCAGGACGTGCTCGAGGCTGCCAAGGCCAAGGAGGCGCCGGCCGAGGCCTCTGCACCGGTCGCAGCAGCCACCAGCGCCGCGGAGTCCAAGGCACCCACCGCGAGCTCCCCCTCGCCGCTGCGTGGCAAGACCGAGCCGATGAGCCGCCTGCGCAAGGTGATCGCCAAGCGGATGGTCGAGTCGCTGCAGATCTCCGCGCAACTGACTCAGGTGGTCGAGGTGGACGTCACCAACGTCGCCCGGTTGCGTGACCAGGTGAAGGCTGACTTCCACACCCGTGAAGGGGTGAAACTCTCCTACTTCCCGTTCTTCGCCAAGGCCACGATCGACGCGCTGAAGGCTCACCCGGCGCTGAACGCGCAGGTCGACGCGGAGAAGTCCGAGGTCACCTACTTCGATGCCGAGCACCTGGCCATCGCGGTCGACACCGAGCGTGGTCTGCTCAGCCCGGTGATCCACAACGCAGGCGACCTGAGCGTGGCCGGGCTGGCCCGGAAGATCGCAGACCTCGCCGACCGGACCCGCAACAACAAGGTCAAGCCGGACGAGTTGTCCGGCGGCACCTTCACGCTGACCAACACCGGCAGCGTGGGCGCCCTGTTCGACACGCCGATCATCAACCAGCCGCAGGTGGCCATCCTCGGAACCGGCACCGTCGTGAAGCGCGCCGTCGTCATCGATGACCCGAACCTCGGCGAGACCATCGCCGTGCGTCACATGTGCTACCTCTCGCTGACCTACGACCACCGGATCGTGGACGGCGCCGACGCCGCCCGCTTCCTGCAGGACGTCAAGCAGCGCGTGGAGTCCGGCGCCTTCGAGGTCTGAGACCACCCGCCGCCGAGCCGGCACGTGCTGACACAGCACGTGCCGGCTCGGCGCATTTCATGACCTGCGTGGCAGGGTGGACACCATGCGCATCG
>DATCYH010000380.1:0-4330 GCA_036570405.1 Nocardioides sp. | reverse complement strand
GGGAAGAAGCCGAACGGTCGGCCGTCAAGCAGACCTTCCGGCGCTCCGACCTCATCCGGGACGCCCTGCGAACCGGGCTCCACGGCCCCGACCTGATCCAGCGAGCCACGGCCCTCGGCGTCGACGTCTCGGTCCCCTATGCGGTCGTGATCGCGCGGTCCAGCGGGGGCGAGTCCGATCGCATCGAGAGCATGCTCCAGAACGCCGGCACGAAGGGCCTGGCCAACGCGGTCATCACGCAGATCTCCGGACGTCAGGTCGGGCTGGTGGCGCGCGCTCCCCACGAAGCCGCCCAGGACAGCCTGATCGCCATCGGGTCGTTCGTGGCCGTTCAGAACCTGCCGGCCTCGTCCGACCTGGCCCAGCGCATCTGGCGGGCGATCCACCAACGCACCTCGGGACTGTTCGATCTGCGCGCCACCTCGTGGCGTATCGCCGTGCCCGAACGCTCGGCGCTGACCGAACACCTGGCCGCCGGCATCCTGGCTCCGCTGGAACCGGAAACCGAGGCCGGCCAACACCTGATCGAGACACTTCGTGCCTTCCTGGTCCACGACCGCAACGTGCGGCACGCCGCCGAGTCGTTGTACCTGCACCCCAACACGGTTCGCTACCGCCTGGCTCGCTTCGAGTCCTTGACGGGCAGGGACATCCGCAGCACGGAGACGATCACCGAGCTCGCGTGGGCGCTGGAGCTCGAGGCCCAACTGCGCGCAGCATCACAGGACGCCTCCCCGCCCGGTTTGTGACCTGCTCCAGACCAAGGCACCCGGGTTTCGTCCTGGCATCCATGGCCATTCCCCGCCGGTTCTCGCCACCATGGGGTGTCCGAGGACCACCCGGAACCCCGGGGACGGCACCGGGCGGAACGACCAGTTCGACCGAACCGTCGAGGGAGATCTCATGCGCGCTGACGACGTGTTCATCCTGGGGGTCGGCACCTCCCCGGTAGGTCGCCAGCCCGAGTCGAGCTTCACCGACCTCGTCGCCGAGGCCGTGCGCAACGTCCTGTCCGACGCGCAGGTGGACCCGAAGATGCTGACCCAGGTCTGGTTCAGCAACTACACGATGGACTTCTGGGGCCAGCGCGCGTGCCGCGGCCAAGAGGTGCTGACGCCGCTGGCCGTCGAGGGCCTAATTCCCGCCGGTCTGCCCATCGTCAACGTCGAAGGCGGCTGCGCCAGCGGCTCACTGGCCTTCCACGAGGCGTGGAAGCACATCCTGGCCGGTATCGACGACGTCGCAATCGCGATCGGGGCCGAGAATATGAACGACCCCTCGCGACCGAGCTCGGAGGCACTCGAGTCGATCGGTGCCGCGGCCGGACATCTCGATCCGGACGCGTTCTGGGCGCCGTATCACAAACTCGCGGCCGAACTCGGCACGACCTTCCGCAGCGGGTCGGGCGGCTCCTTCGCCATGGACTGCTACGCCCTCTGGGCTCAGGACCATGCGCGCGCCTTCGGCACCACCGTCGAGCAGATCGCCGCTGCCGCAGCCAAGAACCACACCCACGCGGTCGACAACGAGCGCGCCCAGTACCGGTTCCCGATGACGGTCGAGGAGGTTCTCGCCGACCGCCCGGTCAGCGGCCCGCTCACGCGGACGATGTGTGCACCGACCGGCGACGCGGCGGCAGCGATCATCCTGTGTTCCGGCACCTACCTGCGGCGACAGCCCAGCGACGTCAGGAACCGCGCCGTGCGGATCAGCGGACATGCGTTGGCCGGTGGGCAGCGCGGCGTCCGGCTCGTCGACACCTCTCGCAGCCGTGCCCCGATACGGGCTTCCCGCACGGCCTACGCGATGGCCAGTTGCACGCCTCAGGACCTCGACCTCGTGGAGCTCCACGACGCCACCTCCTTTGCCGAGATCCACCTCGTGGAGGACCTCGGACTCTGCGAGCAGGGCGCGGGAGGCCCGTTCACTGCCTCCGGCGCGACGGCCAGGGACGGACAGATCCCGGTGAACGTCTCCGGAGGACTGGTCTCCCGCGGACATCCGATCGGTGCCACGGGACTCCTGATGCTGAACGAGGCCGTCCTGCAGCTGCGCGGCACCGCCGGGGCGATTCAGCTCGACCATCCGCGCACGGCGCTGGTCGAGAACGGTGGCGGGGTCATCGGCCACGACGTGGCGGTGTGCTCGGTGACCATCCTCTAGCGGGACTGAAACCGAACCAGGAAGGACGCAGATGCGAGTCATCGACTACTTCGACCGGGGCGCACGCATGCAGCCCGATCGTTGGTACACCGTCACCGACGGCGGCAACATCACCTATGCACAGGCGCAGGAACAGTCCTGGCAGATCGCCCAAGGCCTGTACGCGCGGGGCTTCCGGGTGGGTGACCGGGTCGGAGTGCTCGGGCCCAACGCCAACGAATCCCTGATGGCCATGCTCGGGCTGTGGCGAGCCGGCGGCGCGTGGTCGCCGCTCAGCCCGTTGAACGCCCTGAGCGCCACGATCGACTTCATGAACGAGGTCGGCATCACGTGGCTGTTCCTCCACTCGCGTTTCGCCGGTGACGTCGATCGGATTCGTGCCGAGGTCGGATCGCTGGAGCACGTCGTGTGCCTCGATGCGCCCTTCCCCGGCGGCCAGCCCTTCGATGATTTCATCGCGGCCGGCGCCGAGACCGACGTCCCCGACTGGAGTGACCCGTACGGCGCACCGGACGTCGTGTGCGCCGCCTGGCCGACCGGCGGCACGACGGGGGCTTCGAAGGCCGTCGAGTGGACCAATCAGGTCTTCGCCACCTTGATGGACCTGGCCACGCGGCACTGGCCCGCCGTGGATCACCCGGTCAACTTGATGGTGGCGCCGATCACCCACGCTGCCGGAGCGATGGCGGTCATGCTCGCTGCCCAAGGCGCCACGGTCGTGATGCGCCCCGGGTTCGACGCCGAGGACTCGCTCGACCAGATCGAGCGTCACGACGTGACCCACCTGTTCATCCCGCCGACCGCCTATTACCGGATGCTGGAGTCCCAGCGCACGCGCCGGCGCGACACCTCATCCCTGGCGATGATGCTCATCGCGGCCGCCCCTGTCTCGCCGGACCGTTTCGCCGACGGCGTGGAGGCGTTCGGACCATGCATCGCGCAGTCCTGGGGACAGGCCGAGGTTCCGTTCATGGCGACCTACCTCTCCCCCGAGGAGGTCGCGGCCGCGGTCGCCGGCGACCGCCCGGAGCGGCTGCGAAGCTGCGGGCGGCCGACGTTCTCGCTGCAGGTGCGGGTCATGGACGACGAGGGCAGTCTCCTGCCCGCAGGCGATCGTGGAGAACTCGTCGTGCGAGGCCGGCTGGTGACGATCGGCTATCACCGGCGTCCAGCCGAGACTGCCGAGGTGCGTCAGTTCGGGTGGCACCACACCGGTGACGTCGGGTACGTCGACGACGACGGGTACGTCTACATCGTGGACCGTAAGAAGGACATGATCATCACCGGCGGATTCAATGTGTATCCGGCCGAGGTCGAGGCGGCGCTCCTGGCCATGCCTGAGGTCCGCGACTGTGCCGTCATCGGCATCCCCGACGACAACTGGGGTGAGATGGTCTGCGCCGTGATCGTGCCGGTCGAGCCTTCTTTCGACGACGCCCAAACCATCGTCGAGGCCGGGAAGAAGGCCCTCGGGCCCGTCAAGGCGCCCAAGAGCGTCCACTTCGTGCAGGCCCTTCCGTCCACCGCCGTCGGGAAGGTCGACAAGAAGGTCATCCGCGCGCAGTTTCGTTCCGACCACGGCGCAACGGTCACCTGAGCGGCAGGGGGCCCGCGGCACGCTCGGCTCGCTGAGGATCGTTGGTACCGCGGTCCCCCTGCCACCTGCCGGCAGTGCGCCGACGGGTCGAGGCGTGCTCCTAGCGCGGGCCGCCTTCGAGGATCGTCACCGCGCTGACCGCATTGTCCAGGCCGAGCAGTCCGCCACCGTTCTCCACCAGGCCGAGCCGCGGCGCGTTCACCTGCACCGGCCCCGCCTCCTGGCGCAGCTGGAGGACGACCTCGTGGAGCATGGTCAGTCCGGTGGCGCCGATCGGATGCCCCCGGGACACCAGGCCTCCCGACGGGTTGACCGGGATCTGGCCATCCGGACCGGTGGCACCCGATGCCGTGAACGGCCCACCTTCGCCGCGGGCGCACAGACCGAGGTCCTCGACGAGCGCGATCTCGGCGAACGAGGCCGCATCGTGCAGCTCGACCAGGTCCAGATCCGTGGGCGCGACCTCGGCCATGGCGTACGCGTCATCCGCGGCGCGCACGGGCGCGCGCCGCTTCTCCCACGTCGTCGACCCGTCGGTGTCGACCAGCCCGCCCCGCAGCGAGTGGCCGC
>DATCYH010000379.1:0-6528 GCA_036570405.1 Nocardioides sp. | reverse complement strand
CACGCAGGCGGCGCCGCGACTCGAGGCCGATCCGGAACTCCCGATAGAACGGCAGACTGGCCCCCCGGGCGATCGTGACCGGGAATCCCGCATAGGCGGCTGGGCCCGTCGGGGCGATCAGCTCGGCGGTGTGCCCCTGCGCCGCAAGATGCTCCAGGACACGACGTACGGAGTTGGTCACGCCGTTGACCTGCGGGAGGAACGACTCCGCGACGACCAGGACGCGGAGCCGATCGGTGGAGCGTCGCGGGAGGATCGTGGTGCGGCGCATGGCTTCCCCTTCGAATTGGAGACTTCGTCCAATTCGGAAGGTAGGAAGCAGTTCCTAACGGATCGCCGTGCCGACGTGGCCGACACGTGAACGTCCCGCCAACCGCTCCACCTCGCCCGGCCGGTGGGTGTTATTCCGTCGCGGCGAGCTGCCCGCAGGCGGCGTCGATCTCGTCCCCGCGGGTGTCACGCATCGTGGTCGCGATGCCCTTGGCCTCGAGGCGACGCAGGAACTCGTCCATGTCCTCCTCGCGTGAGCGGGTGAACTGGGATCCGGGCACCTCGTTGAGCGGGATCAGGTTGACGTGCACCCAACCCCAGTCCCCGTAGGAGTTGAGGACGTCGGCGAGCAGGTCGGCGCGCCATGCCTGGTCGTTGATGTCACGCATCATCGCGTATTCGATGGAGACCCGGCGCTTGGTGGTGTTGGCGTAGTTCCACGCCGCCTCGACGGTCTCGGCGACGGAGAAGCGCGTGTTGATCGGGACCAGCTCGTTGCGGAGCTCGTCGTCGGGCGCGTGCAGCGAGAGCGCCAGCGTGACCGGGATGCCCTCCTCGGCAAGCTGCCTCATCCGCGGGACGAGACCGACGGTGGAGACGGTGATGTGCCGTGCCGACATTCCGAGACCGGCCGGGGCCGGCTCCACGAAGCGTCGTACGGCCGCGATCATCGCCTTGTAGTTGGCCATCGGCTCCCCCATGCCCATGAACACCACGTTGGAGACGCGCCCCGGTCCCCCGGCGACCTCACCACGCTGGAGCGCGCGAGCACCGGCGACGACCTGCTCGACGATCTCGGCGGTGGACATGTTGCGCTGCAGCCCACCCGCACCGGTGGCGCAGAACGGGCAGGCCATGCCGCAGCCGGCCTGGCTCGAGACGCACATGGTGACCCGACCCGGATAGCGCATCAGGACGGACTCGACCAGGGCCCCGTCGAAGAGCTTCCACAGCGTCTTGACGGTCTTGC
Organism: Nocardioides sp.; assembly: GCA_036570405.1. Classification (GTDB taxonomy): domain Bacteria; phylum Actinomycetota; class Actinomycetes; order Propionibacteriales; family Nocardioidaceae; genus Nocardioides. The sequence goes on along the minus strand of DATCYH010000379.1, from coordinate 5,288 downwards.
CCTTGTCCGCCTGGAGGGTGCGCAGGGGCGTCATCAGGTTGGGCAGCAGCGCCGAGACGAGCTCGTCGCGTTGGCCGGCCGGAAGGTCGGTCATCTCGGCCGGGTCGTCGACGAGCCGTGCGAAGTAGTGGTTGGAGAGCTGCTTGGCCCGGAAGCCGGGCAGTCCCGCCTGGGTGAGGAGTTCCTTGCGCCCAGCCTCGTCGAGGTCGGCAAGGTGGCGCGGGGGCTTCTTGCGTCCGCGCGGTTCGTCGAAGACGAGGGGCAGGGTCTTTATCGGCTCAGTCTTGGCGTGATTGGCCTGGGTCTCTTCACTCATCGCGCCACCAGTGTCCCATCCGGGACCAACCACGACGCAATCATCGCCCGAGCGCAGGTTGCCGCGAGGTTTGCTGGGACTCCCACCGGGCCAGACTCCCGTCATGGAGCCGAAGACGTCCACCGTGCGCATCACCACCTCCGCCCTGGCGCTCAGCGTCCTGCTGCTCGCTGGCGCGTGTGGGGGTGAGGACGACGAACGGACGCCGGTGACCTCGAAGTCGGCGGCCTCACAGTCACCCTCGTCGGGGCAGACGACCGATGCACCCGCAGGTGCCCGGGTGCTGCTGAGCAGCAACTTCGAGACCGGCGCGACGCCACCGATCTGGCAGTTCCCGGTCAACGTGACGGGCTGGGAGATCAAGGTCCTCGACCAGAACGGCATCAACCAGTTGGCCAAGGGCGGTGGGCTCTTCACCAGCTCGCAGCTGGCGCAGGGCACGGCGGGTGGTGATGACGCAGGCAACTCCCGGGCCTATCTCGACCTCTATGCCTCCGAGTTCACCAAGCAGGTCCAGGACTTCCAGGCCCAGGAGCCGACGACAACCGCCTTGGCTTCGGACCAGGGTGACCTGGAGTTCCTGCAGCAGGAGGCGACGTACGTCGGTCAGGGCGGGACGGCATACAAGTCGCGGATGCTCGTTCGCTCGCTCGACACCAACGTGCTCATCCTGCAATATGCGGCTCCCGAGTCGGAGTGGAGCGAGGAAGAGTGGACCTCGCTGACCAAGGACATCCGGGTCCAGCTCGGTTCCTGAGGCTCAGATCGTGATCAGGTCGGGCATCGCCAGGCTCGCCCAACGATCAAGGTCGGGATCTTCGCCGCTGAGCGCGGCCGCCACGAGCGTCCACGCGGTGCCGTGACCGATCAGGACGACGTCCTCGTCGTCGTGCACCTCGACGATGCGTCGCGCCGCGGTGACCACCCGGTCGCGGCAGGCCGTCAATGGCTCCCAGCCCTGGTGGGCCGGTTCGTCAGGAGCCGCGAACGCCCGGCGGACGGTGGCGGCGAAGTCGGCGATGTGGTCGGTGGTCTCGCGGCGCTGTTCGGCGAGCTCGTCGACGATGCCGACACCGCCGTCGGTGAGCAGCTGGGCGGTCTCGGTCGCCTTCGGCTCGGGTGAGCTGAACCAGGCCGCGCGAGCCGGAAGCCGGCCGGACTCACGCAGGGCCCAGATCGCATCGAAGCCGGCGGGATCCAGGGACCACTCGGCCGGTGTCTTGCCCGGCTCCTTGAGCGGGAGGCCGTGGCGGACGAGGAAGACGGTCACTGTGGCGAGCCCTTCATCCATCTGCCCATCAGTGCGCGGATGGGCACCACGCCGTGTCGCGGGAGCATCTCGTGATCAGAAGACCAGGTAGTGGAGCAGCAACCAGATCGGGGCGATGGTCGCCAGGAGGGAGTCGAGTCGATCCATCAGGCCGCCGTGTCCCGGAATGATCTGGGACATGTCCTTGATGCCCAGGTCACGCTTCATCACCGACTCGGTGAGGTCGCCCAGGGTGGCCATCACGACCGCGATCAGACCGAGCAGCGCGCCCACCCACCAGTCACCGTCGAGCAGGTAGACGACCAGCGCCGTGCCGGCAGCCACGCAGGCGATCGCCGAGCCGGCGAAGCCCTCCCAGGACTTCTTGGGAGAGATGACCGGTGCCATCGGGTGCTTGCCGAAGAGGACTCCCGCGACATAGCCGCCGGTGTCGGAGGCGACGGTGACCAGGATGAAGACGACGATGCCCTTGGCCCCCTCGTCCCAACGGTCGAACCCGGTGGCGCCGCCCTCGGCGAGCATGAGCGCCACGAAGGAGCCGAGGAACGGAACGTAGACCAGGGTGAAGACCGAGGCCGTCGCCGTCTTCACATAGCCGTCGATGCCGCGGCGCAGCAGCCAGAGCATGGTCACCAGCGCGGAGACCGCGGTGGCGGTGACCAGGGCGTTGGCGCCCCAGAAGTAGGCCACCATGACCATGACCACCCCGCCGAGCATCAAGGGCTGCTCCGGGAGGTCGACGTCCTTGGCCAGCAGGCCCTGACGCAGCTCCCACACGGCCACGACCACGGCCACCGCGACGATGACCAGGAACGCGGTCTTCCAGAAGGCCAGCGACAGGGCGATGGCCGAGAGCAGCACCACCGCCGAGGCGATCGCTGCTGGAAGGTTGCGTCCGGCCCGGCCGTGGTCCTTGGCCGGGGTGTCGCTGCCGGGTTGCGTGGGCGATGTGGGAGTCGTCATGGATGTCGTCGCGTCGAGGTCTCAGACCTCGAGCAGTTCGGCTTCCTTGTTCTTCAGCATCTCGTCAATGGCGTCGGTGTGCTTCTTGGTCGAAGCGTCCAGCTTCTTCTCGGCGCCGGTGACGTCGTCCTTGCCGACCTCGCCGTCCTTCTCGAGCTTCTCGAGGGCCTGCTTGGCAGTACGGCGGATGTTGCGCACGGAGACGCGACCGTCCTCGGCCTTGCCCTTGGCGATCTTGATGTATTCCTTGCGACGCTCCTCGGTCAGCTCCGGGAAGACGCAGCGCAGCACCTTGCCGTCGTTGGCCGGGTTCACGCCGAGGTCGGAGTCGCGGATCGACCTCTCGATGCCCGCGATCGCGCTCATGTCGAACGGCGCGATCAGGATCGTGCGGGCGTCCTGGGAGGTGAAGGAGGCAAGCTGCTGGATCGGTGTCGGCGTGCCGTAGTAGTCGGCGACGAGCTTGGAGAACATGCTCGGGTTCGCCCGGCCGGCGCGGATGGCCGCGAACTCCTCGCGGGTCGCCTCGACCGACTTGCCCATCTTCGTGTCGGCATCTGACAGGACCTGGTTGATCACGGTTTCTCCTTGGTTCGCTCTTGCTCGTCGGCGCTCTGCTCGTATAGGCGTGCGGGTTCGGGTGTGCTTCGGCGTGCTCGTTCAGGCGTCGGCACTGACGAGCGTGCCAATCTTCTCACCCTGCACGACCCGGAGGATGTTCCCCTCGGGCTCCATGCCGAAGACGACCATCGGGAGCTTGTTCTCGCCACACAGTGCGAAGGCGGTCTGGTCCATGATCCGCAGGCCCTGGGCGATGGCTTCCTTGTAGGTCACGTTGTCGAGCTTGACCGCGGTGGGGTCCTCGTGGGGATCAGCGGTGTACACCCCGTCCACCCCGCTCTTGGCCACCAGTACGACGTCGCAGCGGCTTTCAAGAGCACGCTGCACGGCGACCGTGTCGGTGGAGAAGAAGGGCATGCCCATGCCGGCGCCGAAGATCACGACGCGACCCTTCTCCATGTGTCGGATGGCGCGGCGCGGGATGTAGGGCTCGGCGACCTGGCCCATCGTGATGGCGGTCTGGACCCGGGTGTCGATGCCTTCCTTCTCCAGGAAGTCCTGGAGCGCCAAGCAGTTCATCACGATGCCCAGCATGCCCATGTAGTCGGCCCGGACACGGTCCATGCCGCGCTGCTGCAGCTCGGCTCCGCGGAAGAAGTTGCCGCCGCCGGTGACGATCGCGATCTGGGTGCCGGCGCGGACGACGGTGGCGATCTCGCGCGCGACCTTCTGGACCACGTCGGGGTCGACCCCGACCTTCCCGCCGCCGAAAACCTCGCCCGAGAGCTTGAGGAGAACACGCTCGTATGTCACCGGATATCCCTTCGTTGCATACGAAGAGGCCGGCCCGGCGATGATGTGGTGATCATGCTGGACCGGCCTCCTCATGGTCGTGCGGCTGTCAATGTGAAGCCGCGAGAAACCCTACAGGTTCCTGTGAGGCTCAGGCGCCGACCTCGAAGCGGGCGAACCGCGTCACGGTGGTGTTGGCGGCGTCGAGGACGTTCTTGACGCTCTTCTTCGACTCGGTGACCGACTCCTGCTCGAGCAGGACGATCTCCTTGAAGAAGCCACCCAGGCGGCCTTCGACGATCTTGGCGACGGCAGCCGCGGGCTTGCCCTCCTCGAGGGTCTTCTTCTCGAGGACGTCCTTCTCGGCGGCGACGATGTCGGCCGGGACCTCGTCGCGGGTGAGGTACTGCGCCTTGAGCGCGGCAACCTGCATGGCGGCACCCTTGGCGGCGGCCTCGTCACCCTCGAACTCGATGAGCACGCCGACGGCGGGCGGCAGGTCGGCTGCGCGACGGTGCAGGTAGACGGTGGTGTTGCCGTCGAAGTAGGCGACCTCGCCCAGCTCGATCTTCTCGCCGATGGTGATGGCGAGTTGCTCGACGACCTCGCCAACGGTCTTGCCGTCGAGCGGAACAGCCTTGAGCGCCTCGATGTCGGCAGCCTTGGCCTCGTTGGCGGCGTCGGCGATGCGCTGCGCGGTGTTGATGAAGTCCGCGTTCTTCGCGACGAAGTCGGTCTCGCTCTTGAGGGAGACGATGGCGTTGCCCGAGCTGGCCACCAGGCCGGCGGAGGTCTCGCGCTCGGCGCCACGCGCGGCTGCCTTGGCGGCACCCTTCACGCGGAGCAGCTCGACTGCCTTGTCGAAGTCGCCGTCGGCCTCGTCGAGAGCCTTCTTGCAGTCCATCATGCCGGCGCTGGTGAGCTCGCGGAGCTTCTTGACGTCGGCGGCGGAGAAGTTAGCCATGGTCCTTCTTCCTCGAAGTTCGGTGTGGGTGTTCGGAATGTTCTGGAGGTGTCGCGTTGATGCGATGGCGCGGTGTCGTCCGGTGAACGACTCGACGGCCGCGCCCGGTGGGCGCGGCCGCCGGTGAAGCGTTGCGAAGCTCGATCCGGACCTGGGCCCGGTGGGAGCCTCAGGCCTTGTCGTCGGCCTTGGTCTCGGCGTTCACGAAGCCAGCGGCCTCGGCGGCCTCGGCCGTCTTGAACCAGACCTCGGCGTTGGTACGGCCGTACCAGGGGCTGCTCGGGGCGTGGAACTTCATCGAGCCCTTGTTGCCCTTGATCTCGAAGCCCTCGGGAGCCGAGCCGTCCTCGTTGGCAGGAGCCGAGTCGGCACCGAACTCGCCGGCCGGGGCCTCGGTGGTCTCAGCCTTCGCCTCGGTGACG
>DATCYH010000378.1:0-6053 GCA_036570405.1 Nocardioides sp. | reverse complement strand
GGCGGCGTCGCTGCCTGAGCGCTCGCTCGTCCGCACGGCACTCGCGAAGGTGACGGCGACCATGCTCGGTCCGATCCCCGCCTTCACCCACGGCTGCACCATCCTGGATCGTCTTGCCGCGCTGGACCGGGAACCCCCCTCGCCGACGATGGCGTCACGGGCGATGGCGGCTGTTCCCCTGTTCGGACTGGCCTCCCTGCTCGCGGTGACCGTCGCCGCGTGGACCACGTTCACCCATCACGGACTGCTCGGTCTCGTGGGCTTCTGCCCCCTCTAGAGTCCCGCGCCTGATTCATCGAGCGGCGAGCCTTGGTGCGTGAACCCATGCGGCATGTTGGTCGCAGACGTCGTGGGCACACCTCAGTCCGGGCGATGGCGCGCTGACAATCAAGCCACTCCGACGCCCCTTGCAGAGGGACTCGCAGTGCGCCTCGGACATCTGGGTGAGGACGGCTCCGGGAGCTGAGGTCGGTCAGCTCTCGGGGCAGCCGATGGCTCGCTGGTAGCCGATCCCGGTAGGGATGGAGGTGTCGCCGTTCACCGGCTCACCGGCCCCCATCGCGTCGGCGACCTGCCAGATGTAGAAGGCGAACATCCCGTCGTTTTCGACCAGCACGGCCCACCCGTGGGAGGAGGCCATGGCGGCCGCTGCCTGCGAGACAGCCGCAGCATCGTCGCTGGCTGTGCCGTCGACCCACTGCTGCACCCACGCGCAGGCCACGACCTGAGTGACGTCCATGCCGATGCTCTGTCGGCTTGTGGAGTCACCCACTCCGAGCTGCTGTACGTCGAGTCCATCAGGGATGGGCAGGTCGTCCGCGATGTCGGCGACAACTGCGGCGCGCTGATCGGGGAGAACGACATCGTCGGGCAGAGCCGCCGTCCAGGTGCTCACGTCCACCGGCTGCACGGTGGCGAGCACGGCGAGGAAGTCCTCAAGGCTGGCGAAGGTGCTGCCTCGCAGCTCGAAGCTGCGGGATCCGGAAACCCACAGCGCCGTGAAGTCCAGGGTCCCCGCGTACTGGAAGACCTCTCCGTTGCTGCCGGCGATCACCACGGGCCAGGTACCTTCGGAGGCCTGGCGCCGGTCGGCGAGGAGCTCGTCGTGGCCGGCTGCCGGGTTCCAAGTCAACTCGAGCAACCTTCCGCCGGTATCGCTGAAGGTCAGCTCACCAGTCGGGGGCGACAGTCGCCGCACCCGTTCGATGGACCACCTGTCCGCCGTGACGAGGAACCGGGGCATGTCATCGGCTGACGCTGCCGATGCGGATGGTTCCGCGGGATCGGTCGTGGTGGTGGTCGGATCATCGCTGCGCGCCAGTACCGCCCCGACTAGTGCGACGACCACGAGAGCAGCTGCGACCGCTGGCATGGCCCGCGGTCGAGAGCACCGGAGTTCGTGCAGGGTGCCGTCGATGGGTACGACGGCCGTCCCATCGAGCACCCGCTGAAGGTCCGGCTTCACCTCGACCGCATCGGCCGTTCGGGTGAGCACATTCGTGAGCCGGTCTTCGAGCGCGTTCATGACAGGTCCTTTCGCAACGTTCGGAGGCCACGCTGGATCCAGGGCCCAACAGAGCCCGGTCGGCAGCCGAGCAGACGGGCTATCTCACCCTCCGGCAGCTGCTGGTAGAAGCGAAGTACGAGTGCCGCGCGGTGGTTGAACGGCAGCTTCATCAGTGCGTCCCACAGCACCTCGTCCTCGTGCACTGCCCCTTCAGGCGGTGGAGGCACGTGTCGGGCGCGGACGAGCTTGCGACGACCGTGGTCCCGGCATCGGTTGAGCACCGAAGTGCCGAGATACGGGCCGGGATCGCGGAGCTGCTCCCACCGGCGATACACCTCCACGAAGCGTCGTGAACGAGATCATGCGCATCCTCGGAGCTCCCGACGAGGAGGGTCGCCCGACGGATCTGCTTCCCGAGCTCCCGCTCGTAGAGCGCGACGAACCCGGCGTGTACGCCGAGAGGGCGATCCAAGGGTGGACCAGATGTGATGGTCATACCTGCTTCCACGTCCAAGTCCCATGAATCCATACACCGGCCTGGGCTCATTCGCGCGATGCAGCGACGAACCAGCGCGTCCGATCGACGCACGCGACGCGCCGATCGGTGCGCCTTGCCATCCGCCGGCTGCCGCGTTCTGGAGCGCGCGTGCTGTGCGGGTCACGGTCATCCGTTCGGACGGTGACTCGAACTCCGCGCCAATTGGTGACGGCTGAGGCCGGCAGATGCTCGACGGGGCGCTGACCTGACCTGAGGGCCTCAGGCGCTGTCCCGTCAGCCACTCGTAGGAGACGGTGTGTGCTGCGACGTCCGTGACCAACTCGTGACCGACCTCGTCCCTCCGACATCCCCCTCGAGGCGAGGTCACGAGTGGACAGATCGGCCGCCGACCGCCGGAGCCACCGACAACAGGTCTCCTCAACCGGTAAACCTCAATGATGCCGAGGTGCGTCCTCAAGTGAAGGAGACACCGAGTGCTCGACGACGACATCAAGACGTTCCTCCACACCGAGTACGCCCGCGTCGTGCGCGCCGTGGCCGTCGTCTGCGGCGATCGGGAGCGAGCGGAGGATGCCGTGCAGGACGCAGTCGTCGATGTGTGGGTGAAGCGGCGGGAGGTCGACGACCTCGCTGGGTGGGTTACGACAGCGGCGCTCAACCGCGCTCGGAGCCGATGGCGGAGCGCTGCGGCGGAGCGACGAGCATTCGAGCGTCTCGCCCGGCGTATCGAGCAGCCCGGAGTGGCGCCCGTCGCCACCTCTGCCCTCGATGATCGAGTCGCGCGGGCGTTGGCCGCGCTCCCGCGGAACCAGCGGGAAGCCGTCGCCCTCCACTACCTCCTCGACATGCCGGTCGCTGATGTCGCCGCTCGACTCGGCATCGCGGAGGGGACGGCGAAGGTCCACCTCCATCGCGGACGGCACGCGCTCCAGGCAGCGCTCCTGGCCACCGCAGACGAGAAGGAGATCGACCGTGTCGGACCTTGACCACCAGATCCGCAGCAGCCTCGAACGGCTCACCAACCCGGGCGGCATCGACCACGGCCAGGTGTGGGACTCGGTCGTCGCACGCCGTCGTCGGCGCAGTCGTCGTCGTGCCGCGGGCGTCGCCGTGCCCGCAGTCGCGCTTGCCGTCGTCGCCGCCACCGTCGTGCCGGACCTGTGGCCAGACCCCAGCGACACCGTTGTCGCGACGAACCCAGATGACGGCAGTGTGGCCCCCCCTCACACCGAGACGTCACAAGTCCCCTCCGACGTACCGACCTACACGCTGGACCTGCCCGGAGCGGAGCTGTTGCGGGAAGAGAGCCTCATGGCACGGAACAGTGACGTCGTGCTCTGGGGCGACGGCGAAGGGGCCTACTTGTCGCTCAGCGTGCGGCCTGGGGTCTCCGGCACCTACGGCGCGCCGTCAGGCCTCGGTCCGATGGTGCGGGACAGCGCACTTCCGGAGGACGCTGGCGCCGCTTGGCTGAGCGAGCCGGACGACCCCCGGGGAGCGACGATGTGGTGGGTGCAGCCGTCCGGCGACCTGTGGATCCTCCGCGCCCACTGGTATGGAGACATCGTGCCCGACAACGCTGAGGCGGCCCTCCGCGAGTGGGGGCTCGCCATCGACGCTGCGAGCGCAGCCGATGACACCTACCGTCTCGGTGACGAGACCCTGTCGCGGATCGGGTTCGACGCCGCCGGCGATAAGCCGTCGAGGTCCCGGGTCTGGCGGTACGGCGGTCAGGAGGTGACCCTGCTCGTCCTCGATGCCTCGTCGTCCGCAGCGGGCTTGAGCAACCTTCTGGCGAGGGGCGCACCGACGCGCACTGACTTGCCCAACCTTGGGCAGGTGTGGGGAGTTGGATCGACGTTTGGCTGGACGGTTCCGGAGTCCGATGGGGCGTGGGCGACGTTGCTCCTCCCCGAGGATCTCGCCGGTGAGTCAGACGCGATCCTTCGTGCGCTGGCCGCCGAGTGACGGCGCGGGCGGACCAACGTCCAGCCAGGTGAGGGAGGACACCGATGCCCGGCCGCGCCTCGATGGGTTGGTCTGACTCGCGTCGCGCCGAGTTGGGTTGCGGAGCGCCCGGCCCGTAGCCGAGCGCTCCCTTCCCGCCTGGGGGGGGGCTGGGGGGTACCTCGAGCAGTTCGAGGCGGTGCTCGTCGCACCAGCGGTGGAACTGGCGCGGGCCGAGCGGTGTACGCCTCCCGAGTCCGGCCGGAGAAGCCTGGCTACGCGCCGATCTGTTGACCTCGGTTCCCCAGCGCGGTTGGGGTTGGGCGTGGCCGATATCTCGCGTGAGCGACATGCCCTGATGCGGGATCCCGACCAGAAGTCCGGATCAGCGGGGTGGCCCCGAGACGTTCCAGCGGCGCAGAGCCTCAAACGTATAGAGCCCGGTCCGATGGCCGTCGTTCCATGTGATCTGCAGGGCATACGCGCCATGGAACTGCGCGTCAGTGATGCGCAACGGATTTGGAGCACCAGGCCGTGGCCATCCTTCTTCTCCGCGCTCCCGCAGCGAGCGACAAGTCGCGCACGGACATCCCAGTCGTAGCGCCATCAGCCCGACCCGCGCGACGTGGCCATCAGCGAACCGAACCGTCACGCCCTCGTCACGCTTGACCTCGAGATCTACCGGCTCGTTGCTGTCGTCCACAGCCCCAGGCTGCCTGATCCCGGCGCAGACCACGCGAGCGGGAAGGTCTGTCCACGAAGCTGGTCCGAGCTCGCTCACATCCAGCCGTCGGACTGGCGGCGCGTCTGCGTGCGGCTCGTGCAGCCACGGACCTTCAGCGCCACGCATCCAGCCACCCGCCTCACGTGGCAGCGAGAGACGCGCCGACAGGCGTCGTTGAGCGAGCCAAGCGAGCCGAATTCGCGAGTGCGCGTTCTGAGCGGACAGCGGTCAGGCCACGGTCACGTCCGTCGACGCCCCAGTCGCTGGAGGTCCCCCGCCCAGCGCGTCGTGCTCGTTCAGCCCGCTGCTTCGACGGTGCGGTATCCGCACGCGATGCACGCGACGGCGCGAGGGACCGGAGCGCGTGGCGCGACCCGAGTCCCGCTCGAACTGCCGGTGGCCGCCAGGAATCCGGAGAGGTCGATGTCGAGGTACTGCGCGGGTGGCCGATGGCCCGAGATCCACGCCATGAGTTCTGCCATGGCAGCGTGAACCGTCACCCCGTTGAGGTGGACTACGGAAGGGGTCGAGCCAGCTGATCCGTAGCCGTGCCGTCGGTCCAGCGCTTGTTGGGCGGGGTCCTTCGTCCACCGACTGACTTCGACGGGGTCGAGCTCTCGGAGGCAGTGCAGGCACGGGCCATTCGGTGCGACGAGGACGGCGCGCCCTCCGATCGTCGGCGGAGACGTCGAGGTGTCGATGCCGGTGGCGATGTCGAGGTAAGGCGTGGCCGTATCGATGGCGATCTGGTTGAGTCGGTCTCGTGGCCCGTCGTGGTCGACGCACCCAATGATCAGGTCGACATCGTGCAGTTCCCGGTCCGTGCCGTCAGGGCGGAGCCCGGGCAACGCCGTCACCTCTATACGAGCATCGACTTCGCGCATCCGACGTCGCGTGATGAGGTTCTTCGGCGCGCCGATGTCGGCGATCGTTGCCGTGATCAACCGGTTGAGGTTGCTGGTCTCGACGATGTCGTCGTCAAGGATGAGCACGTCGGTGAAGCCGAGGTAGACGAGCGCGAGCGCAACGTGTGAGCCGGTCCCACCGGCTCCGACGACCGCAACCCGCAGCTTCTTCATCGTGGTGGTGCCGGTCGTCCCGATGACATCGGCCTGTCGCATGTGACGGTCGCTCGCTGCGGTCGGGACGGCGTTGACGACGCGGAGTTGGTTGCCGAAGACGACGACGGAGCGAAACGTCCCGCGCTCAAGGTCTGCGTTCGTCGGCGTCCAGTGTTCGACGTGCACGTGACCGTCTGCGTAGACGCCGGCGCCGTAGGGCCGCCCAGGCAGTAGGTCGGTCGCGTAGTTCGCCATCGGTTCGAGGCCGGCCTCGTCCGTGCGAGAGAACCCTGCGGGACCGCGACGGTGGTTGTG
>DATCYH010000377.1:0-2274 GCA_036570405.1 Nocardioides sp. | reverse complement strand
ATCGCCAACCTGCAGATGGTCAGGGCGAGCACCGGCTCACCCCGAATCGGTTGGCCGCGCGCTGTGGCCAGGTGCACTGCCCAACTCCTCGTCACTGGGGCGCTGACAGCCGTCTCACTGCTGCTACGGAACTTGACCGATTCGGAAACCACGCAGGTCCTGGTCGAGTTCGGGGTGACGGCCGCGATAGCCACCTGGATCATGACCGATGTCGGGGCCTATTACGGAACACGCGATCGACAGTTCCTGCACGACCTGATCGGCGACACGGTCGTGCTCTCGCGCTATTGAAGGGCGTCAGAGATTGCCGCGCAGGTCCTGCTCGCGCTCGATCGCCTCGAAGAGCGCCTTGAAGTTGCCCTTGCCGAAGCCGAGCGAGCCGTGCCGCTCGATGAACTCGTAGAAGACCGTCGGCCGATCCCCCATCGGCTTGGTGAAGATCTGCAGCAGGTAGCCGTCCTCGTCACGGTCCACCAGGATCTTGCGCTTCTTCAGCTCCTCGATCGGCACCCGCACCTCGCCGATGCGCTCACGTAGCTCGGGGTCGTCATAGTAGGAGTCCGGGGTGTCGAGGAACTGGATGCCGTTGCTGCGCAGGATGTCGACGGTGCGCAGGATGTCGTTGGTGGCCAGCGCGATGTGCTGGCAGCCGGCGCCGTCGTAGAACTCGAGATATTCATCGATCTGCGACTTCTTCTGTGCGATCGCGGGCTCGTTGAGCGGGAACTTCACCCGGTGGTTGCCTGACGCCACGACCTTCGACATCAGCGCGGAGTAGTCGGTGGCGATGTCGTCGCCGATGAACTCGGCCATGTTCGTGAAGCCGAGCACCTTGTTGTAGAACTCGACCCACTCGTCCATCCGGCCCAGCTCGACGTTGCCGACACAGTGGTCGACCGCCTGGAAGAGTCGCTTGGGGTGACCCTCGCCCCGGGTCACCGTGGTGCGGGCCTCCACGAAGCCGGGCAGATAGGGGCCGTCGTACCTGCTGCGGTCGATCAGGGTGTGCAGCGTCTCGCCATACGTGGCGATCGAGGCCCGGCGTACGGTGCCGTGCTCGTCACTGATGTCGTGGGGCTCGTCGACGATCGTCGCGCCCATCGCGCGGGCGTGCTCGATGCACTTGTCCACGTCGGGCACCTCGAGCGCGAGATCCACCACGCCGTCGCCGTGCTTACGGTGGTGGTCGAGCACCGCACTGTCCGGGCGGATCCCGCCGACGAAGACGAACCGTGCCGATCCCGACCGGAGCACATAGGCCTTGGAGTCCGGGTGGCCGTTCTCCGGGCCGCGGTAGGCCTCGAGCTCCATCCCCATCGCGAGCTGGTAGAAGTTGGCGGTCTGGGTGGCATTGCCCACCACGAAGCAGACCGCGTCCATGCCGATGACCGGGAACGGGTCGGTGCTGGCGTCGTACTCCACCAGGCCCACGAGCTGCTTGAGCTGGTCGAACGAGAGCCCGGCCTGCTCCTCCTCGTGCGTGAGCGCGGTCAGGGTGGAGTGCGTCGAGGTCGTCGTCATGGCCTCAGGGTGTCGAGGTTCTCGCAAGGTGTGCAACAGTACGTCGAAACATTGCGCAATCTGCCCAGCGAAGGGATGCATCGTGGATGCACTTGATGCCACATTGCTCGATCTGTTCGCCAAAGAGCCACGGATCGGCGTGCTCGAGGCGTCGCGACGACTTGGCGTGGCCCGCGGGACCGTGCAGGCCAGGCTCGACAAGCTCGAGGCCGGCGGCATCGTGACCGGGTGGGGTCCGGACCTGGACCCGGAGGCATTGGGCTATCCGGTGACCGCTTTCCTGACCCTCGAGATCCGCCAGGACACCACCACCGGCGGTGGGCACGACACCGTCGCCACCAAGCTGGAGACGATCCCCGAAGTGCTGGAGGCCTACACGATCACCGGCGCCGGTGACATGTGGGTGCGGGTGGTGGCACGCTCCAATGCCGACCTGCAGCGGGTCATCGACCGGGTGCTGGCCGACCCCGCGATCGTTCGCTCGACGACCGTGATCGGACTGGCCCGGCAGGTGCCCTATCGCGTCCTGCCGCTGACCCACGCCACCAAGGCTTGACCGCTCGGCCCTCAACAACTGCAGGTTCGTCGCGCAACAACTGCAGGCTCGGCGCGCAAGAATTGCCGGTTGGACGCGCAACAACTGCAGGTTCGGCGCTCAGGCGAGGCGCTTGGCGACCTCGTTGGCCGCAGCCGCCACCATCGGGCCGACCCTCTCGACGTCGAGCTTGCCGAGGGTGACGATCCCGACCGAGG
>DATCYH010000376.1:0-5238 GCA_036570405.1 Nocardioides sp. | reverse complement strand
CGGATGATCGCGTCGGTCGGCTCCTGGATCACCGGGTCGGGCACCTCCTCGCAGCGGACGTCGCGCTTGTCGTGCCAGACGAGTGCCTTCACCGGGTGCTCCTTCGCTGATCGTGGCCCGCTTCCGGGGAGTTACCCCCAGGGCGCGGCGAGATAACCCGTTCCAGTGCCGGGTCCGACGGTCCCTTCGATCGGGGACCTTGGTCCCTACTTCGTCGCTGGTTCCTCGGCCACTGTCAGGCAACTTGCAGTGACTTTCGGTGGTCGGCGAACGCCCGGCTCCGGAGAAGGGGGATCTTCATGGCTCCACTAGGGGGACGTGGCCGCTGGCTGCTCGCCGTGCTCCTCGCGCTCGCGCTGCTGGCGACAGCGTGCGGGAGCGACTCCGGCGACGAGCGCGTGGCGGGGGACGGTGCCGACGGCACGGCCTCCTCAGGGGCGGTGCCCGACGTCTCGGAGCGGGGAGACCCCGTCTACGGCGGGTCCATCACGTTGGGCATCGAAGCCGAGACGAACAGCTGGCTCCCCGGCACCGGGAACTTCTCGAACCCGGGCATCAACGTGGCGCTCGCGGTGTACGACCCGCTCCTGCGCCGTGACGAGAGCGGGAGCCCGCACCCGTACCTGGCAAAGTCGATCGAGGCGAACCAGGCGCTCGACGAGTGGACGCTCGAGCTGCGACCCGGGATCCTCTTCCACGACGGCACCCCGCTGGACGCGCAGGCCCTCAAGACGATCTTCGACGAGTACATCGCGGTCGAGGGATCGAACCTCGCCGGACAGGTCGACGAGGTGACATCGCTCGACGTGGTCGGCGAGCTCACCGTCGTCTACCGGCTCTCGGAGCCGAACTCCGCCTTCGACCACGTGCTGACCGGCGCGGTCGGCTGGCCGTTCTCACCGACCGCGGCCAAGGCCGCCGGTCCGGACGCGGGATCCCATCCCGTCGGCACGGGTCCCTTCGTGTTCGACTCGTGGCAGCGCGACAGCCGCCTCGTGGTCAAGAAGAACCCGCAGTACTGGCAGGAGGGGCTGCCCTACCTCGACGAGGTCGTCTTCCGGCCGATCCCGGACGAGGACACCCGCATCTCGAGCCTCGCGACCGGCGACATCGATGTGCTCCAGAGCCTCCGCCAGAGCGCCGTGCGGCGGGTGCGCGACCTCGACGGCATCGACAGGTACGAGCACATCGGCAACAACAGCGGCTCCGCCATCTTCAACACGACGAGGGCGCCGCTGGACGACGTCCGGGTGCGCCGGGCCCTGGCCCTCGCCCTCGACCAGGAGCAGCTGGTCGAGGTCCTCGGGGGAGCCGGGATCACCCCGCCGCAGGACCAGTACTTCAGCCAGGACAGCCCCTGGTACTCCGAGGCGGCGGCCGCCGCGTGGCCCACGAACGACTCGGACGAGGCGCGGTCGCTGCTGGACGAGTACGTGAGCGATCCGGATCGCTCGGACGGCCAGCCCGTCGGCACCCCCATCTCGTTCCAGTTCGACTGCCCGCCCGATCCGAGCCTGATGGAGATCTCACAGCTGTACCAGGCCTTCTGGGCCGCCGTCGGCGCCGAGGTGAACCTGAACCAGGTGGAGCAGGCGACCCACGTCAACCAGGGGATGGCGGGCGACTACGACGTCAAGTGCTGGCGGGTCGGAAGCCAAGACGATCCGTACGCCGTGTTCAGCGACGCCTTCACCGAGGGGAGCGCGCTCAACTTCACCCGCTTCACCGATCCCCGCATCGACGAGGCCATCGTCACTCTGCGGACGACCGCTGACAACGAGGAGCGAAAGGCAGCGGTCGAGGCCATCAGCCTGGTGCTCGCCGAGCAGGTGCCGAACACCTTCACGGCCGGCACCCTCACGCTGCTCGCCGCCCGCAGCGAGATCAAGAACGTCGATGGATGGGTGTTCCCCGACGGCACGCTCGGCGAGGGCGTTCCCGGCGCGACGACCATGCTGGGCCACGTGTGGCTGACGAGCTGACCGGGCCACGATGAGGGACGTCGCACGAAAGCTCCCGCCGCTCCTGGCCACGCTGCTGGTGGTGTCGTTTCTCACGTTCCTGCTCACCAGCCTCCTGCCCGGAGACCCGGCGGTGCAGGTGCTCGGACCTCAGAGCGCCACCCCTGAGGCGATCGCCAAGGTCCGAGCCGACCTTCGGCTCGACGACCCCCTGCCGACCCGCTACGTCGCCTGGTTGGGCGATGTCGCCTCCGGCGATCTCGGACGCTCCTACCGCACGGGCCAAGAGGTGCGGGAGGCGATCGCCGAGCGCTTGCCGGTGACGGTCCAGGTCGGCGGGATGGCCATCGTCATCGCGCTGATCGGAGCGATCCCGCTCGCCATGGTGTCGGCCTACCGCGCCGGTGGTGCGACGGACCGGATCGTGACCGGGACCAGCTTCGGCCTGCTGGCGGTGCCCAGCTTCATGATGGCGATCCTGCTGATCTACCTGTTCGCGGAGGTGCTCGGCCTCCTGCCGGCCACCGGCTGGGTGCGGATCGGTGACGACCTCGGGGCCAACCTCAGAGGCGCCGCGCTGCCGGCCCTGTCCATCGCCATCGGTGAGCTGGCCGTGTACACGCGCCTGCTCCGAAGCGACATGATCGCCACCCTCCAGGAGGACTACATAGCGCTCGGTCGGGCCAAGGGGATGCCCACGTTCTGGATCCTCTTGAGGCACGCGCTGCGACCCTCGTCGTTCTCACTGCTGACCGTCGTGGGCTTGCAGGTCGGGGCGATCTTGAGCGGGTCCGTCGTCGTCGAGACGCTGTTCGCTCTGCCCGGCATCGGTCGGCTGCTGGTCGACTCCATCTACCAGCGCGACCTGGTGATGGTGCAGGGCATCGCCCTGGTGATCGCCGTCGCCTACGTGATCGTCAACTTCGCAGTGGACATCGCCTACTCGTACCTCGATCCAAGGATCCGCCGTGGCCACGCCGCTGCTACAGCCTGAGAACCTCCTCGACCCCGACAGCTCGGCTGAGGGCGCGGGCGAGCCTCCGCAGCCGGGGATGCAGAGCCAGGTCGTCGCTCGTGGTCGGAGGCGGCGACGCCGAGGGCGTGGGCTCGGCCTCGTCTTCTGGCTGGCCGTGGCGTGGCTCGTCGTCGTCGTGCTCTGCGCTGTCCTGGGCGATCGGCTCCCGGTGAGCGACCCCCTGGCGCCGGACGTGATCGACAAGCTCGCGACACCCAGCCTGGAGCACCCCCTCGGCACAGACGGGCTCGGCCGCGACACACTCGCTCGGATCGTCGAAGGCGCTCGGGTCTCGATGGTGGTGAGCCTCACCGCCGTCGGCATCGGGGTGCTGGTGGGCGGCACCCTCGGCATGACCGCCGGCTTCCTGCGCGGGTGGTTCGACACGGTGTTGATGGCCGCGGTCAACGTCGTCCTGGCCTTCCCCGGCCTGGTGCTCCTGCTGGTGCTCCTCGCCTACGTCGGCCAGAGCCTCGGCGTGATCTCGCTGGTGATCGGGTTCCTATCCATCCCCGCCTACGCCCGCGTCGCGCGGGCCAACACCCTCGCCGTCGCGCAGAGGGAGTTCGTCCTCGCCGCGCACACGATGGGCGCAACGAGGGCACGTCTCCTGTTCAGAGAGATCGCCCCCAACGTCATCCTTCCCGTCTTGTCGTTCGGGCTGGTGGCGATGGGCATGGTCATCGTGCTCGAGGGCGCCCTCGCGTTCCTCGGGCTCTCGGTGGAGGCGCCCGCCCCCACGTGGGGCGGGATGATCGCCGAGGGCAAGCGCCACCTCTCCACCGCACCTCACGTGGCGCTGGTGCCGAGCGTCGCCATGTTCCTGACCGTCCTGTCCCTCAACCTCGTCGGCGACAGCTTGCGGGGACGCTTCGACCTCCGGGAGGCGAACCTGTGACCGCGCCGCTGCTCGAAGCCATCGACCTGCGAACGTCGTTCAAGACGCCGCGGGGCGTCGTGCGTGCCGTCGACGGCGTGTCGTTCACCCTCGAGGCCGGCCGCACGCTGGGCATCGTCGGCGAGTCGGGATCGGGCAAGAGCGTGCTGGCCCGATCGCTGATGAACCTCCTCTTCACCCGCGGGGTGATCCGCTCAGGCAGCGTCCGCTACCGAGGCGAGGAGATCAGCAGCAAGGGCATCCGCGCTATGGGGAAGCTGTGGGGCCCCGACCTGGCCATGGTCTTCCAGGACCCGATGACGTCCCTGAACCCGACGCTCACGATCGGCGAACAGCTGAAGGAGTCGCTGTGGTGGCACCTCGGCCTGCGCCGGCAGGGCCTGCGCGACACCGCCGTCGACCTGCTCAGGTCCGTCGGCATCCCCGAGCCTGAGCGGCGGATCCACGACTACCCGCACCAGCTCTCGGGCGGGATGCGCCAACGGGTGACGATCGCCATCGCGCTCGCGTGCAGCCCGTCGCTGCTGGTCGCCGACGAGCCGACCACGGCGCTCGACGTCACCGTCCAGCGGCAGGTCCTCGACCTGCTCCAGGCACAGCAGCGAGAGCGGGGCATGGGGATGATCCTGATCACCCACGACCTCGGCGTGGTGGCGGGCCGGACCGACGAGATCGCGGTGATGTACGCCGGCCGGATCGTGGAGAAGGCGCCGACCCGCAGCCTGTTCCACATGCCCCTCCACCCCTACACAGAGGGTCTGCTCCGCTCGATCCCCAGGCTCAGCGACCGGCCCCACGTGCCCCTTCACGTGGTGCCGGGCCAGCCCCCCGACCTCGTCGAGGTGGGCCAAGGGTGCCCGTTCGCACCCCGCTGCTCTCGTGCCCAGCCCAAGTGCTTCGTCGAGGAGCCACTGCTGACCGACGCCGGAGACGGGCACTCCTATGCGTGCTTCACGCCCGTCACCCACGTGGAGGTGGCGTGATGGCCGACGTCGCCCTCGAGCTCGAGAACCTCACGGTGGAGCTCCCGACGCCGCGCGGGATCGTGCACGCCGTCTCCGATGTGTCCTTCGAGCTGCGCGCCGGCGAGACGCTCGGCCTGGTCGGCGAGTCCGGTTGCGGCAAGTCGACGATCGCCCGGGCGATCGTCCAGGTCGCCCCTACCACGTCGGGTCGGATCCTGTTCCAGGGCCAGGACCTCTCGCAGCTCGGCCACACGGAGCTCCGCCGCACCAGACCGAAGCTCCAGATGATCTACCAGGACCCGATCTCGTCGCTCAACCCTCGCCGTCACGTGCGGGAGATCGTCGCGGAGGGCATGTCGATCTGGGGTGGTCGCGACGAGGAGCGCGTCGATGACGTGA
>DATCYH010000375.1:0-2855 GCA_036570405.1 Nocardioides sp. | reverse complement strand
TCTCAGGCTAGGGCCGCACATTGATACAACACAAAGACTTTGTTGTCTCAAACAAGGAGGCCTTGGGTCTCAATGGGCAGGTGCACCCCCGGATGACGGATCCACGACTCCCCGCCACACCATCCGTGGCACCGCACGGTCCGACCCGGCACACTGGCCGCATGAGCAATCTCGAGCGCGATCCTGACGAACTGGTCTGCACCGAGGGCACCACCGATCTCAACGTCGAGATCCTCGCCCCGCGCGAGGTCCCGCTCGGCGGCCCGCGCGCGATGCTCGTGCGGCGTACCCTCCCGCAGCGGCAACGCTCGCTGATCGGCGCCTGGTGCTTCGTGGACCACTACGGTCCCGACGACGTCAGGGACACCGCAGGAATGTCGGTGCCTCCACATCCACACACGGGCCTGTCCACCGTGAGCTGGCTGTTCACCGGGGAGATCCAGCACCGCGACTCGGCCGGCAACGAGGCGATGGTGGTGCCCGGCGAGGTCAACCTGATGACCGCCGGACGCGGGATCAGCCACAGCGAGGTCTCCACCCAGCAGACCGGCGAGCTGCACGGCGTACAGCTCTGGGTCGCCCTGCCCGACGCGACCCGCCACGTGGCGCCCGGCTTCCAGCACTTCGCACCCGAGCTCCTCGAGGGTCGGGGCTGGAGTGCGCTGGTCTTCATCGGCGACCTGCTCGGCCAGTCCTCACCGGTCGAGACGCACACCCCGATGGTCGGCGCGGAGCTCCGCCTGAGCGCCGGTACGACGTTCCGCTGCGACGTGGACGCGACCTTCGAGCACGGACTGCTCCTCGACACCGGCCGAGTGAGCGTCGCCGGCCATGAGGTGAACCAGCACGACCTGGCCTACCTGGCTCCGGGCTGCTCCGAGCTCGTGCTCGAGGTGCACCAGGACACCCGTCTGATGCTGATCGGGGGCCCACCCTTCGGAGAGTCGATCGTGATGTGGTGGAACTTCGTCGGCCGCAGCCACGAGGAGGTCGTGCAGTTCCGCAGTGAGTGGCAGGACCAGATCACCAGCAACGGCGAGCTCGTCGCGAACGGCCAGCACGTCAGCGACGGACGTTTCGGCGTCGTGTCCAACGAGCCCCTGGCTCCGCTCCGGGCGCCCGCACTGCCGAACGCGAGGTTGCGCGAGCGTCGCTGAGCGTCGGCGAGTGACATGTCACGGCGCGTGACACGCGACATCCACCCGGGCACCACCCTGCGTTCACCGGGCTCGGAGAGTCTCGTTGCATGCGCATCGCCCAGCTCGCCAACTTCGTCGGTCCGGCCTCGGGCGGCATCAAGACCGCGATCAACGCACTCGGTGCCGGCTATGCCGACGCCGGCGTGCAGCGCCTGCTCCTGGTGCCCGGCCCCGTCGACGCCCGGGAGAGCACTCCCCACGGCGACGTGGTCCAGTTCCGCGCGCCCCGCGTCGGTGGTGGCTATCGCCTGATCGTCGAGCCGTGGCGGGTCGTCGCGGCCCTGGAGCAGTTCGATCCCACCTCGATCGAGGTCAGCGACAAGTCGACACTGCTGCCGGTGACCCGCTGGGCCCGCCGGAATGACGTCGGCTCGGTGCTCTTCTCCCACGAACGCCTCGACCTGATGCTCGGCATGCGCACCGGATTCGAGGAGACCGCCAAGGTCGCCAGCGCGATCCACAACCGCTTCCTGGTCCGCCAGTTCGACGCGGTCGTGGTGACCTCACGATTCGCGCAGCGTGAGTTCGGTGTAGCCGCTGCGTCGGCCGGGACGCCCCTGCACCGGATTCCGCTCGGCGTCGACCTCGACGACTTCACGCCCGCCCCAGTAAGTGGTCCAGTGGGTGGTCCAGTGAGTTGCTCGACGCTCGAGCTCGGTCGCGACGTGCACGACGGTGTGTTGCGGCTGGTCCATGTCGGTCGCCTGTCGCGGGAGAAGAGCCCGCACCTCGCGGTGGCCACGGCCGCCGAGCTGCACCGCCGCGGTGTACGCCTGCGGCTCGACGTCTTCGGCGAGGGCCCGCACCTCGCCGAGCTGCACGCGATCGCGGGTGACGCCCCGGTCGTCTTCCACGGACACATCGCGGGACGCCGCGCGCTCGCCGAGCGGCTCGCTGCCGCGGACATCTCGCTGTCGGTCTGCCCCGGCGAGACCTTCGGTCTGGCCGTCCTGGAGGCCCTTGCCTGCGGGACGCCCGTGGTCACCGCCGATGTCGGCGGCGCCAGCGAGCTGATCGATGCCGAGTCCGGGGAGAAGGGGTGTGCGGACCCGTCGTCGTTGGCGGACGCCGTGCTCCGCCTGGCCGCTCACTCGGTCAACCGCCGGCGCGCTGCGGCCCGGGCTCGTGCCGAGCAGTTCCCATGGCAGCACGCGGTGGACCGGATGCTCGACCTGCACGGCTCACTGGATCGCACGCGACCCGTGGAAGTCCGAGCGGGTTAGAAATCCATCCTCGTCGACTGACGCTGGGCGGGGGATGAGCACTGGCCCCCTGCCTGACCAGTGGCAACTCGTCCTCGATCAGCGATAGCGCGGGACGTTCAGCTCCGAGGTCAACGGCCACGGGTTGAAGCGGCAGCCCTGCAGGTCGATCGACTGCTGGGTCATCACCGGCGCGGCACCGGACGAACAGCCACGGTGGCCCCACCCGAGCCAGTGGCCGGTCTCGTGGCTGACCACCATGTGCCGATAGTCGCGCAGCGATCCGCCCGCGCGGTTCCAGCTGGACGAGGCGTCCTGCCAGCGGTCCTGGTTGATCACGACATACTTCCCGACGCGGCAACTCCACTGGGCGCTGCACGAGGAGGAGAAGCTCGGCACCTTCCGGGCCTCGGAGAGCACCAGGATCATCGATCCCCCGGTGGCGACGCGGCGG
>DATCYH010000374.1:0-3318 GCA_036570405.1 Nocardioides sp. | reverse complement strand
GTGAGCAGCGCCCGCGGCCGGGCCAACCCGTCGTGCTGCTCGCTCCACCCGCCGGCCCTGCACTTCGGCTCAACGCAGCGCCAGGTCCGCTTGCGCCACACAAGTCGCACCGGGCGGCCGAAGGAGGGCACGTCGACCAGGCGGACCTCGCGCCGGCCATGGCTCGCGGCGATCACACCGCACGCGTGGCAGCCCGCCGGTGCGGGGTCGGACTCGACCACCACGCGTAGATGACGCAGCTGCTCGGTGACCTCGATGACGTGGAACCCCTCCAGGCCCACGAGGAGATCGCAGCGCTGTGAAGTGCCCCCGGTTCCCCGGACTACTGGGGTTGGGTGGATCTGATCATGCAGCGGTCTCGCTTGGGGGTCCAGCAGGCGTCCTCAATGCGTGCTGGGTCTCGTAGTCGGCGGGGCTGAGGTAGCCGAGCGTCGAGTGACGCCGGCGCGGGTTGTAGAAGCCGTGACGAAGCTGAAGATCGCGTTCGCCAGGACTTCACGGGTCGGCCAGGTCGAGCGGTCGAGCAGCTCGGTCTGCAGGGTCGCGAAGAAGCTCTCGGCCACGGAGTTGTCGAAACAGTCGCCGATCGTGCCCATCGATCCGAGCAACCCTGCTTCGCGCAGCCGGTGACCGAAGGCCCAGCTGGTGTAGGTCGACCCGTGGTCGCTGTGATGGACCGCCCCGGCCGGTGGGCGACGGTTCCAGATCGCCATCTGCAACGCATCGACCACCAGCTCGGAGCGGATGTGGTCCGCGATCGACCAGCCCACGACGCGGCGGCTGAAGCAGTCGATGACGACCGCGAAGTACAACCACCCCTCACCTGTGCGGTGCTGGGTCACGTCGGCGACGTAGAGCCTGTCTGGGGCATCGGGGCGGAAGTTCCGCTCGACCAGGTCCTCCGATGGTGTCGCGGCCTGATCGCGGCGGGTGCAGCCCCGCAGCCTGCGTCGGTGCACGCCCTGCAGGCCGGTGGAGCGCATCAGTCGCTCGACACGGCCGTGGCTGACCTCCAGACGCCGGCCCATGGTCAGCTCGGCATGGACCCGGCGGTGGCCGTAGGTGCCGTAGGAGGCGGCGTGCACGTCGTGGATCGCGGCCATCAGGTAGGCCTGCTCGAGGTCACGACGGCTCGCTCGGCGCCGCGCCCATTCGTAGTAGCCCGAGGTCGAGACGTTCAGCACCCGGCAGGTCACCGCGACCGGAACACCGTCCGCGGCAAGCTCCTGGACTACCGGGAACACTATTTTGGGAGCACGTTCTCCCGAGCGAAGTAGGCACTGGCCCGCTTCAAGATCTCGATCTCCATCTCGAGCACCCGCTTGTCACGGCGCAGCTGGACCAGCTCGGCCCGCTCATCAGAGGTCAGGCCGTCTTGGACGCCGTCGTCGATGTCGGCCTGCTTCATCCAGCGACGCAGACCGGACTCGGCAATGCCGAGATCCTTCGCGATCTGAGCGATCGGCTTCTCACGCAGCCGCGCCAGCTCGACTGCTCGACGACGGAACTCAGGACTCTTCGGTGCAGGCACAGGGACTCCTCTCGGGCGACCATCGTCGCCTCACTCAAGGTGTCCGGGCTAGCGGGGGCACTTCACTGGCAGTAGGACGGATCTGGACACGAACGCGCGCGATCGCACGCCGTAGGCTGCGACATCGTCGAGGCCTTCCGGTTCGGTTGCTTGGTCGCACCAAACTTTGGAAGGTCTCGACCCATCTCCGGGTCAGCTCAGCGGCGCGTGTCGCCTACCCCCACCGCAAGTACCAAGGGCCCCATTTCCTACACGACCACAGCGACTTCCGAGGGCTAGTCTCCAACACACGCCGAGCAGCTAGGCCTTGCGTCCCTACGTCGTCCCTACGTGCGTCACCATCGATCGGAGGACACTCGGCATGACTTGCAACGGTGCCACGGACTCTGGTCACGACAAGTCGGGGCGTGCTCTCCGGGACCACGGCCACGAACTCGGGCGCGGTCGAGGGCATGGCGCCGGCGCCCCGCTCCTTCGTGATCCGCTTGGCGGAGGTCAGCAGCAGTAGATCGGTGCGCCGCGCCGTTCTCAGGTGAACTGCTGCTCGGCGCCGCCGGGAGTGCAGTGCATCGCGTCTCCGCACGGGCCAAAGGGGAAGGCGGGCGCGAAGGAGACGGCGAGGTCGTCGGCCAAGTGACGGGCCGTTGGCTGGCCCGAGAAAGACGGGGTCCCGTCGGGGCCGAACGTGGCCGGGACAAGTAGGCCACCGGGGGAGAGGGCGCGGGTGGCGAGATCGACACATATGCCGCCTGGTTGGCCGGGAGAGCCTGCTGCCAGCGCGCCAGCAGATGGCATTGTCCGCGGTCCGTTACCTAGCAACGGCTTTCGGCACGGTGTCTGGCGCGCTAGGAGTGCGAAGGCGAGCACTGCTCCACCTAGAGCGCATACATGCATGTATGTATGTACACTGTTCAACATGACCGCTGGCGTGCAGGATCGACAGGTTCGGGCGGTCGCAACCCGCCGGCTGCTGCTGGACACCACGGTGGCTTGCTTGGCGGAGCTGGGGTACGCGGGGACCACTGGCCCTGCCGTGGCCGAGCGAGCTGGCTTGTCGCGAGGCGCTCAGCTCCACCACTTCGGCACGCGAGACCAGATGGTCGTGGCGGCGGTCGAGCATTTGGCTCAGCAACGTCTCACGCATGTTCAAGACAGTCTCGCGATACGGATCGGAGACAGTCTGGACCCCTCGGCTCAACCGACCAGAGCGGCAGCACTGGCGGCCCTGGAGCTCCTCGCTGAGGCGTTGTCCGGGCCGCTGTACGGAGCCACGTTGGAGTTATGGGCCGCGGCACGCACCGACGAGGACCTTCGACGCCAGCTGGTTCCGGCGGAGGAGCGGGTGCACGCCGAGCTTCGGGAGGTATGTCGCGTCTGGATCACCACGGATCCGGTTCTGATCCAGTTGACGCTGGATCTCCTGTTAGGTCGAGGAGTGAGCGGGATGCTCGTCCCGCATCCTTCTAAGTGGCAGCGTGATGTCCTCGAACGCTGGATCGACACTGTCATGGCAGGCGGGGTAGCGGGATGAGTCGATTTGATGACCTGATCGCGACGTTTGCAGAGAAGTTCCGTCCTCCTGACGACGGGGCTCGCCTTGCCTCACACCACGCCAACTGTCTGGGCTGCGGCGAGGACAATCCGCATGGTCACCATCTCGAGGTGCGACGTGCGGGGGACGGCGTGGTCGCTGCGCACGCCTTCGACCGCCGGCACGAGGGCGCGCCGGGGATCGCTCATGGTGGGGCGTTGGCGACGGTCATCGACGACCTCTATGGATTCCTCCA
>DATCYH010000373.1:0-9272 GCA_036570405.1 Nocardioides sp. | reverse complement strand
GCTTCGCCTCCGGGATCGACCACGCGTCGTGGATCCTGCTGGGTGCGTTGGCGCTGGACGCCGCGGGCAAGCCGGTCGACTTCATCACCACGCTCGTCCCCCGCTCGGACTTCACCGTCGTCGACGTGTGGGACACCATCGGCCTGCGCGGCACCGGCAGCAACGACGTGGTCGTGGAGGACGTCTTCGTCCCCGGGCACCGCAGCCTGCGCAACTTCGAGCATTCGCGTCTCTCCGGTCCGGGGCAGAAGGTCAACAAGGGCCCGCTCTATCGGATGCCGTTCGGCGCACTGTTCACCACGACGGTCACCGCTCCCCTGCTCGGCACCGTGGCGGGTGGACTCACGTCGTACGTCGATGCGATGGCCGAGCGGATGCGGCTCAGCCTCGGCGGTGGCCGGTTCGCCGAGGACCAGTTCGCCCAGGTCGCCGTGGCTCGCGCATCCTCCGAGATCGACGCCGCGATCCTGCAGATGGACCGCAACATCGCCGAGATGTACGCCGCTGCCTCGGCCGGTGCGGAGATCCCGATGGAGCTGCGCCTGCGCACTCGTCGTGACCAGGTTCGCGGCACAGAGCGTGCGCTCGCCGCCATCGACATCCTCTTCAAGACGGCCGGCGGCAACTCGCTGCGCCGCGAGAACCCGATCGGGCGCGCGTGGCGTGACGCGCACGCCGGATCGGTGCACGTGGCCAACGACGTCGAGCGGACTCTCTCGCTCTATGGCAAGGGAGCATTCGGCATCGCTGTCGAGGACAATCTGATCTGAGCCTCGGCCACCCGCCCGGGTCTGTCCGGACTAGCTCTTCTCGGCGCGGGCCTCACGCACCCACTTGCGCGACCTGGCAGGTCGGTGGTCGGTGTCAGCCAGGCTGCGAGCCCGTTGCACGAGAGCGGCGAGGCCACCGGCCAGGGGGGCCAGGATCCGGGCGATCGGGCCGGGATCGGGCGGTCGAGCGCGAGGAGATCGTCGGGGACCTCACCCGGACGCTGTCCGCGCTGCTCACCGAGGGCTGAGCTGGCGGAAGTGCTCAGTGCGTGCCGGCCGTACGACGTGCGCGGGCGCCGCGCCACGCGGCGTACTCTCGCGGGCTCGGACCACGACGGGTTCGCGGCGCAACAACTGCAGGTTCGCGGCGCAACAACTGCAGGTTCGGCGCTCAACAACTGCCGGTTCGCGAAGCTACGGTCCGCCCGGCCCGGCGGCCGAAGAAGGTGCCGTCGCCCAGCGACGTACCGGACACATAGCCATCACCGTGGACGCCAGAAGTGGCCCGGCCGGCGGCGTAGAGACCGGGGATCGGTGCACCGGCCAGCGAGATGACCTCCCCGTCGACGCTGGTCCTCAGCCCACCGAGGGTGAACCCGGAGAAGCCGCTGCCCGGTGTCTGGCCGGTCCTCCCGGCCGGCGCGAAGCCGAGCCGGGGATCGACGGCGGCCCAGGGACCTTCGAGGGTCCGGACCCACTTCGGGTTCTTGTGGAAGAGCCCGTCCACCCCGTCGGCGGCGTGCCGGTTGTAGAGCCCGACCGTTGCCTCCAGGGAACCGATCGGGAGACCCAGGTCGATCTCCAGCTCGGCCAGGGTCTCGGCGGCGTGCTGCGGCCGCACACCCCAGAGGTCCTGTTCGGGGATCGACTCCAGACCGGCCTCGTCCACGATCGCCCAGCACGGGCCGGGCTGGTGGAACGCGGCGTGGCTGAAGACGCCCGGATAGGCGTCCTCGTTGATGAAGCGCTGGCCGAGACCGTTGACCAGCATCCCGCGCACCAGCATTGCCGGCAGCGCCGTGTAGGCGACCTCGATCGAGGCCATCCGGCGGATCGCACCGCCGACCGACTGGCCCAGCGCGATGCCGGAGCCGTCGTCGAGCCCATCACTGACCTTGCCGTGCCCGAGCAGCGCCGGAGCGTGGTCTGCCAGCATGTCTTCGTTGTCGACGAAGCCACCCGTGGTGAGCACGACGCCGTTGCGGGCGCGATAGCTGACACTCTCACCGAACTTCCGCGCGACCACCCCGACGACCTCGTCCCCGTCCACGACCAGTGAGGTCGCGCGGGTGTCCACGTGCGTCTCGACACCGGCGGAGCCGGCCGCAGCGACCAATGCCGCCATCACGGTGTGACCGGCCCAGCCCTCGGTCGAGGGCCGGTGGCCGCGGGGAACGGGTCGGGCCTGCTCGGTGTAGGGCCAGGCGTTCTCGCCCAGCCACATCAGCCCGTCCTGCGTGGGCGGCATCCAGGTCGGCGCGTCATAGAGCGACTCGGTGAATTCCACCCCGCACTCGCGGAACCATTCGAAGTGCTCGACGCTGCCGTCGCAATAGAGCCGTAGCTTGTCGAGGTCGGCGTTGGGCCCGAGCGCCGAGGCCAAGTAGGCGAACATGTTGTCCGCGTCGTCGGTGAAGCCACACGCCTGCTGCACTGCAGTGCCGCCACCGAGGTAGAGCTCACCCCCGGACTGCGCCGAGGAGCCGCCCGGACCGGAGGCGCGTTCCAGCACGACCACTGAGGCGCCGGCCAGGGCCGCTGTCTGCGCAGCGGCCGCTCCGGCACAACCGAAACCGACCACGACGACGTCGACCTCGTGGTCGAACTCGACGTCGGCCACCGGGACCGGCGCACCAGTAGGCCGTGGGCCAGTCCCGGCGTCAGTCCCGGCGGGGTCGCTGGATGTCACGGCGTGGTGAACGCAGCCAGCGGCTCGGAGCCGGACCAGTCGTGACCCCAGTAGGAGTCGGCGGTGATCTCCTCGGCCGTGTAGTGCTCCTCGTCCACGAGCATGCCCTCGCAGCCATATTCGAGGTCCCAGCCACCGGGGGCGCGGACGTAGAACGAGACCATCTTGTCGTTGGTGTGCCGACCCAGCGTGGAGGAGAGCGTGAAGCCCGCCTTGTTCACCTTGTCCAGCGCGCGGCCGACGGCGTCGAGCGAGTCGACCTCCATCATCAGGTGCACCAGGCCGGGTGCCTCACCGTGCGGGGCCGGGCAGACGGCCAGGCTGTGGTGGCGACGGTTTACGCCCATGAACCGCACCCGGCGCACCGGCGGCGACGAGGTCGGGCCGCCGATCCGGATCGCACCGCGGGGAAGGAAGCCGAGCACCTCGGTGTAGAACGCGACGGTCTCGTCGGGTCGGGTGGTGGGAAGCACCACGTGCCCCATCCCCTGCCCGTCGGTGATGAACTTCTGGCCGTGGCCGGTGAGCACCGGGCTGTGGTCGAGGACGGGGCCGAAGAAGACCTCGACCGGCGTGCCGGCCGGGTCGTCGAAGCGGATCCCGGCCTCGATCCGACGCTCGTCGCACTCGTCCTGGTCCAGCATCTTCACCCCGTAGCCGGCGGCCTCGACCGCCCGGCCGACGGAGGCAAGCGCGAACTGGTCGCGCACCTCCCAGCCGACGGCGAGCACGCGGTCCGAGTCGCCCGGTACGACGACCAGGCGCGCGGCCCGCTCGTCCATCCGCAGGTAGAGGCCGTCCGGGTCGGAGCCGGTGGTCTCCTGCATGGCGAGGCAGTCGACGGTCAGCTCTCGCCAACGCGGGATGTCCTGGCTCTGGACCTTGAGATAGCCCAGTGCGCGGATGTCGGTCATTGGTCGTCCTTCGTGTCGTGCGAGCAGGTGGGGTGGGTCAGATCATCGAGAGCATCGGGCCGGCAGGCGGCGTCACGTCGATGTCGAGCAGCGCCGCGGCGTGGAACACCGAGCCGGGCACGTGGATCGCGTGCGCCAGACCCATGTGGCCGTCGCGCCAGAACCGCTGAATGGGGTTGTCCATCCGCATGCCGTTGCCGCCCGAGCGGGCGACCACCTCGTCCCTCGCCCGGACTGCGCGCCACGCGGCGGCGACCTGGGTACGACGCGACGCGGCGCGCTCCTCGAAGGTGACTTCCTCGCCACGCTTCGCCTTGTCGTAGAAGAACGTGACGTTGTCGAGGATCGCGGTGCGCGATGCCTTGATCTCCTCGGCCGCCGCACTGATCGCGAACAGCACGTAGGGGTCGTCCTTCACCTTGGTGCCGGTGATCTGGACGCGAGTCTTCTGATAGGCCAGGTGGGCGTGGAGCGCACCCTCGGCGATGCCGATCACGGCCGAGGTGATGCCCAGCGGGAAGGCCGTGGTGAACGGGATCCCGAAGCACGGGTCGGTCTGGCCGGAGTCGGCCAGCTGAGAGCCGTTGAGGAACCGGCCGAACTCGACGACGCGGTATTCCGGGATGAAGGCGTCCTTGACGATGACGTCCTTCGAACCGGTGCCACGCAGGCCCACGACGTCCCACGAGTCTTCGACGATCTCGTAGTCGGAGCGCGGCAGGACCACGTGGTAGTTCTTCGGCGGCATGATCGTCTTGCCGTCCTCGTCACCGAGGAACGCGCCCAGGAAGATCCAGTCGCAGTGGTCGGTGCCGGACGAGAACTGCCAACGCCCGTTGAAGATGTAGCCGCCCTCGACCGGACGCAGCACTCCCATCGGGGCATAGGGCGAGGCGATCCAGGTGTCATGGTCCTCGCCCCAGATCTCCTCCTGGAGCTGTGCCGGCATCATCGACATCTCCCAGGGGTGCACACCAACGATTCCGGAGACCCAGCCGCTGGAGCCGTCGAGCGAGGCGATCCTCATGACTGTCTTGGCGAACTCTGCCGGGTGCGCCTCGGCGCCGCCGTACTTCGCGGACTGGAGCATCCGGATCACGCCGCTCTGCTTGAGCAGCTCCGCAGCGCGCGGGGTGAGCTTGCCCAGCTTCTCGTTCTCGGGGCCGAGGGCCGCGATCTCGTCGGCGTGCTCCTCGATGAAGTCCAGCACCGGGTTCGTCATGTCGGTCTCTTCTCTGTGCGTCAGGTCTGCGTCAAGTTCACGTCGGGAATGCGTCTCTGTCCGGTCACCTCCCGGTGATCGGGATCGGGTGGAGGTGGGACTCCTCAGGCGGGCGGAACCGCGCGGGCTGCGGCCTCACGGCCGGCTATCCGCCCGAAGGCGAGCGCGTCGGCGATGTGGAAGCCGCCGTCCTTGCCCCAGCTGTAGGTCGAGCTCACCTCACCGGCTGCATAGAGTCCGGCGATCACCTCGTGTCCGGTGTCGAGCACCCGGGCCCGACCGTCACGACGCGGCCCGCCGTTGGACCAGCCGAGCATCGGAGTCACCGCCAACGCATAGAGCGGACCGGTCAGGTCCAGCGGTGCCATCCGGTTCGGGTCGCGACCGAAGACCTGGTCCGTGCCGGCCACTGCGGACCGGTTGAACGTCTCCACGGCGAACCGCAGGTTCTCGGCATCCAATCCCGTCTTCGCCGCCAGGTCCTCGAGACTCGCGCCCTTGACGATCTTCCCGCTCTCGACCTCTGCGGTGTTGTCCTTGCTCCACGCCACGCCCGCCATCAGCAGTCCCCAACCGACGTTGAGGAGTTCGGGTCCGGCGCCGAGCGGGCCTGCTGTGAGCATCGGCTCGTCGAAGATCATCGTGGCGCCGTGCAGTGGGTGCAGCTCGACACCGTGGCCGTCGACCACGTGGCCGTGGCGCCCCGGGATCACCTCGTTGCGATAGCGGCGGCCATCGTCGTTGACATGCAGGAAGCTGTTCGCGGAGAACAGTGAAAGATAGGTGCCCCAGCCGTCGGTGTCGATGCCCATCTGGGTCATCATGTTGCCCATGTGCCACAGGTCGGCACCGATCGCCTGCGCCATCCGCTGCCCGTCGCCGGTGCTGTGCGGAGTGCCCCAGATCGGCGCGGAGGGCAGGCGCAGGTAGTCGTTGACCATCTGCCGGTTGGCGTGGAACCCGCCGGTCGCCAGGACGACGCCGCCGCGGGCGGCGTACTCCCGCACCCCGTCTGCGGTCTCGACCCGGACACCGGTGACGACGTCGCCGGTGCGCACCAGCTCGGTGACCGGCGAGTCGAAGAGCATCTCGATGCCGCGGTCGCTGGTGGCCTTGCGCATCGCGTCGAAGAACGCGAAGCCGCCGAGCGCGCCACCAACGGCGTGCATGCACCTGTAGGTCTCGCTGCCCTCGGCGTCGTGGTGTTCGGCGCGGGTGTGGAAACCGGGGCACACCTGCACGTCGGCGCCGATCGATTCCATCCACGTGGAGTTCTGCACGACCTCGTGGGCCCAGGCCTCGATGACATCTTCGGCCAGGGCGAAGTCGCCGCTTATGGCCCGCAGGAACGTGGCGGCGAGCTTCTCGTCATCCAGTACGGCCCAGCCACCACCCGAGACCCGGCTGTTGCCGCCGGCCTCGGACTCGGAGGCCTTGTCGAGCATCAGGACCGAGGCCCCGGCGTCGTGGGCCGCGATGGCAGCGGTGCTGCCGGCGGCGCCGGTGCCGACCACGATGACGTCGTACGTCTTGTCGGTGTGGGTCACTGCAATGCTCCTGTCAGTTGGCAGCCGCGTGGCGTGCCGCCACGTAGCCGAAGACCATGGAAGGGCCGATCGTCGCGCCGGGCCCGGCATATTCGTTGCCCATCACTGAGGCGGTGGCGTTGCCGGTGGCATAGAGTCCCTCGATCACCGATCCGTCCTCGCGCAGCACGCGGGCGTGCTCGTCGGTGACCAGTCCGCCCTTGGTGCCGAGGTCGCCGACGACGATCTGGAACGCGTAGTACGGCGCCTTGTCGACCCGGTCCAGGTTGGGGTTCTGCAACGTCGGGTCGCCGCAGTAGCGGTCATAGGCGCTCTCGCCGCGTCGGAAGTCGAGGTCGACACCGTCCTTGACGAAGCCGTTGAACCGGGTGATGGTCTCACTCAGCGTCTCGGGTGGTAC
Source organism: Nocardioides sp. (assembly GCA_036570405.1). Lineage (GTDB taxonomy): Bacteria > Actinomycetota > Actinomycetes > Propionibacteriales > Nocardioidaceae > Nocardioides. Next base: position 2,510 of record DATCYH010000373.1, on the reverse strand, counting down.
GCCGATCGCGGCTGCCAGGTCGGTGAGGGTCTCTGCCTTGTACGCGATCCCCTTCTCGTAGAAGGCCTTCGGGATCGGTGCGCCCGGCAGGATCTGCGCGAACGGATAGCGGGCGCGGGCCCGGGAGTCCATCACGAACCAGGCCGGGAGGTGCTTGCCCTCGAGCTGGTCGTGGACGAAGTTCACGTAGGGCGAGGCCTCGTTGGTGAACCGCTTCCCGTCGCCGGAGACGATGACGTGGCCTGGGATGGCGCGCTCGGAGACGAGTGGGATGGTGGCGCCCATCGGGTGCTCCACCGACGGCATCCACCAGGCGTCGTCCATCAGGTCGATGGCGGCACCGAGCTGCTGGCCGAGCAGGATCCCGTCGCCGGTGTTCTCGCGGGCGCCGAGGCTGTGGTTGGCACGCCCGCCCTCGGGCAGGTGCTGCTCGCGCATCGCCGGGTTGTGGTCGAAGCCCCCGGAAGCCAGCAGGACGCCCTTGCGCGCACGGATCCGACGTACCTCCCCGTCGCCGGTCTTGCTGCGGACCTGGGTGACGATGCCGGTCACCCGGCCGTCCTCGGTGATCACATCGGTCATCGCGGTCTGCAGACGCAGCGGGATGCCGGCGTCCTTGAGCGCCATCCGCATCCGGGCCACGAGTGCGCGGCCACCGGTCGCCATGTGTCGGCGGGCGAAGAAGTTGGAGAAGACCCGCCAGGCCGCGACCAGCGAGGCCTTGCGGCCCTGCCAGGTGCGCTTGACCATCGCCAGGTCGTGGTAGTCCTTGCTGGTCACCCACAGGCCGAGCGGGCCCTTCATGCTGTTGGGACGCTGGAACTGCTCGTCCTCGCGCAGCTTGCGGGTGTTGAACGGCTTCGGCTCGATGGAGCGGCCCAGCGGACGCCCGCCCTCGAGCTCGGGGTGGTAGTCGGCGTAGCCCTTGGTCCAGTCGAACTTCATCCACTTCGACTTGTCCAGCATCTCCATGGTCGCGGGACCGTTGTCGATGAAGGCGTCGAGGCGCTCACCGGGCACGCGGCCCTCGGTGAGCAGGTCGAGGTAGCGGCGAATCGACTGGCGGGAGTCGTCGTGGCCCCTGCGGCGCAGTGTCGGGTTGTTGGGGATCCAGACGCCGCCGCCGGAGATGCCGGTGGAGCCACCGAACTTCTTCGCCTTCTCGACCACGAGGACACTCAGGCCCTCTTCGGCTGCGGCCAGGGCCGCGGTCATCCCGCCGCCGCCGGAGCCGACGATGACGAGGTCGAACTCCTCGTCGAAGTCCTGCGTGCCCGTGCTCATCTCAGGCCTCCCGCGTCAGGAAGGAGATGACGGTGGCTTCCCAGGCGGTCTTCGCCTCGATCATCGCCCAGTGGCCGCAGTTGGGGAACACGTGCACCTCGACCTGCCCGATGGTCCGCATCGGGAGCAGCATCATGTCGACCGGGCTGACCCGGTCGTCGCGCCCCCAGGTGAGCAGGGTGGGCGCGGTGATCTTGTGCAGCATCGCCCAGTACGGCGCCTCGTTCGACTTCTCGGCTGCCTTCGCCATCGCCTGGAGGACACCACGGCCATACATCCGCTTCGAGGCGGCCAGAGTCTCCGGCTCGAGGGCGAGGGCGAGCCGCTCCTCGATGAGCTCCTCGGTGACCAGGGACTGGTCGAAGACCATCGAGTTGAGCCACGCGACGAGCCGCTCGCGGGTCGGGTCCTCGACGAAGTCGGTGAGCAGGTTGATCCCCTCGCCCGGGGATGGGCTGAAGATGTTGCGACCCATGCCGCCGATGGTGACGAGGCGCTCGACGCGGTCGGGGTTGGCGATCGCGAAGCGGGTGGCGACCACGCCGCCCATCGAGTTGCCGATGATCCGGGCCTTCTCGAGACCGAGGCCGTCGAGGAACGTCGAGACCGACGGCAACGCGGCGGCCATCGGGTGCAGCGTGGTGTCATCGCTGACGCCGAAGCCGGGGAACTCGAGGATGTAGGTGTTGAAGTGCTCGGCGAACTTGGCCAGGTTGCCGCGGTAGTTGCGCCACCCGGTCACTCCGGGGCCGGAGCCGTGCAGCAGGACCAGCGGCGGGGCATCGGGATCACCCGCCTGGTGATAGCGGAGCACGCCGTGCTCGGTCTGCAGCTCTCGCAGTGTGCCCTCGCGGGTCAGCTCATCAGTCACCCTTGAACGCTAGGTTCCCTGCGCCGGCGGGGCTGGCGGCGATCCCGATCACCGGGAGGCGCTGGCCCTGTCTGCCCCTGTCCTGCCCCTGTCCTGCCCCTGTCCTGCACTGCGCCGGGTGAGCGCTGCCCGAGTCCGTGGCTCCGGCGCGCCTGCAGCTGCGCGGTTGGCAGCACGATCTGCCACTGACCGGGATCAGCACTCCTCGCAGCCCGTGCGCTGCCGATGATTTGCGCCATGAGCATCGACCTTGGACCTGCCCCGCAGCACAGTGCCGTCGATCCGATGGCCATGCGCCGGGCGATGGGCATCTTCGCCTCCGGTGTAACGGTCGTGACCGGCCTCGACGACGACG
>DATCYH010000372.1:0-3187 GCA_036570405.1 Nocardioides sp. | reverse complement strand
GCCGATGCCCTCTCAGCGCTCGAGGAGATGCTGGGCGACCGGCTCACCGAGGGTGACCGCGAGAAGGCGCCGACCGGTGAGTTGCGCTGGCACCTGGCCGCGCGCAAGGCGCGCCAGAGCCTGATCGCCGACGGACGCATGGTCAAGTCGAAGCCGGGGACCTGGACCCTCGCCTGAGCCGACGGGTCAGTTCGGGCGGTCCTCTTCGCGCAGTCGCGGCTCGATCCGGTACTCCGGCCTGATCCCGCGCTTGTCCGCATAGATGGCACGGATCTGGTCCATGTCGGCCCGGATGTCGTCGGTCATCTCCAGCGTCGGGCCCATGCCCACGGTTTTGCTCGGGCCGTCGATGTAGCCGAATGAGACCGGCAACCCGGTCTGGCGGGCGAGGCGGTGGAAGCCGGACTTCCAGTGCTCACCGTGCGACCGGGTCCCCTCCGCGGCCAGGACGATCACGAAGCTCTCGTCCTCGGCCGCGCGAGCAGCCAGGTCGGAGACCACGCTCACCGCGTTGGAACGGTCGATCGGGATGCCACCAGTTGCCCGAAGGATCATCCCGAGCGGTCCCTTGAACAGGTCCTGCTTGATCAGCACCCGCGGTGAGACGTCGTGCGACCAGAGCAACAGCACCGTGGCGACCCAGTCCCAGTTGGAGGTGTGCGGGGCGCCCACCATGATGCCGCTCGGCGGGACGGTGCCGACCGACTTCCAGCCGGCGAGCCTGATCAATCCGCGGGCCAACCCGCGTCGCACGCGCATCAGTTGACGAACGTGATCGGGTCGAGGTCGTTGCCCGGCTCAAAGGTGAGCTTGATCGACTTCGGGTCCTTGATCACCCACGCGATCATGTAGGAGGCCTGCTTTCCCTTGGCCAGGGAATCGCTGGGGCTGCCCTCCATGCACTGACCGAGGTCGAAGATCTGCGAGGACTCCACGCCACCCGAGTTGACGACCTCATAGGGAGTGCTCATCGAATAGGCCGTCGAGGAGTCGTTGCGCACCGTGACCGTCATCCGCATCGCCACCTGGCCGGGACCCTCGACGCCGGCGGCCTGCGGAGTGGGGTTGTAGGCCTTGGGAGTCGAGACGGACACGGTGACCTGGTTCGGCCAGGAATAGGCCTTGCCGAACTGCACCTCGCTGCCCGATGTCGCTGGGCCGGTCAGGGGCGCCGCGTCGGCGGCCACGATCTTGGGGCAGTCGATGTCGTCCGGTGCTTCCACGCGCTTGATCTCGGTGTTCTCCGCGTCGTCCGGGTCCGTCGGGGCCGAGGGCGAGGGGGGAGCCGAGAGTGATGGCGCAGGAGCCGGAGCACTCGGCATCTCGGTCGGCAGGTCCGTCGGAGCCGCGGTGACTGCCTTGCCGCTCACCGCGCCGAGGTCCTCTGCGCCCTCGTCGCCGCATCCGGCAAGGAGCAACGGCAAGACTGCGGCAACAATCCATACGGACTTCTTCATGGGCCAGACGCTACAACGAATCGTGCTCGGTCTCGTCGCCGGTGTTCGCCAAGAGCTCTTCGTTCGAGGCACCGGCGAGGATCTGTGGGCGGAACCGCCTGTAGCTGTAGATCAGCAGTCCCCAGGCCAGGAAGCCGGAGGCGATCAAGGTGACTGCGGTGGCCGGGCCGCCGACGAGCCACCACGAGTCGCTGAACGGCCACCATGACGGCGCATCGGGACCGATCATCCAGAAGATGCCGAGACCCACGAGCCAGGTCGCGCCGAGCGCGGAACCGATGATCCGCGGCCAGGTGCGGACTCCTTCGGCAGCGGTCTGCAACGCCTTGCGCTCGATCGGCTCCAGGCGCCGTTCGGCCCATTCGTACTGCTGGGAGAGCACCACCATCCCGCCGAACAGCATCAACAGCCCGGGACCGGGCAGCACCAGGGCCGCGATCCCGGCAAGGACCAAGGTCCAGCCGATGATCTCGAGTGCGATTCGCTTCGCCGCCTGCGCTCCCCATGCCACGGGGAGCAGCCTTGCAGATCGATGCAAGACTCACACCCGAAACCACCACGACGCCCCCACCCCACCACCGGGCAATGGTTGGGTGGGGCCAGCTCTGGGAAGATCCGTGACGAACCCCGCCCACGAAGAAGGATGTCCGATGCTGCGCCGATTCGCCTCCGTGCTGGCGGTCCTCGGCCTGCTCATGCTCCTCACCGGGTGCCTCAAGGTGGAGATGGCGCTCGAGATCAGCCCGGAAGGCACCGTCTCGGGCACCATGGTCACGGCGATGAACAAGGACGCCATCACCACGATGGGTCCGATCAGCGGCGCGTCTGGCGACGATCCCCGTGCTGTCTGGGAGGCGATGCAGGAGGACTCCTACGCCGACCTCCCCGAGGGCGCCACCGTCGAGCCCTATGAGGAGGGCGACTTCATCGGGGACAGGATCACCTTCGACGCCGTACCCGTCGAGGAAGTGGGTGGCGTGCTGGACTCCGGTGAGTCCGGGGCCTTCACCATCACCCACCAGGACGACAGCTATGTCTTCAAGGGGTCCTTCGACCTGTCCGGCCAGGCCGGCGCGGGCGGGGTGAGCGACGCTGAGATGAAGGGCTTCTTCGCCGTCTACGGAAAGCCGGAGATGAAGGTCTCGCTGACGTTCCCGGGCGAGATCACCGAGACCAACGGGGAGGTCACCGGCACCAAGGTGACCTGGACCCGCGACCTCACCGCGACCGACCAGGAGCCGATGACCGCGATCGCGAAGGACAGCGGCGGAGCGAGCGGCGCCGACGGAGGCGGGGGGACAGACGGAGAAACAGACGGGGGGACAGACGAGGACGGAACAGACGCTGACGAGTCCGCCGGTGCTGCCGACGATTCCCAAGCCATCGTCCTGGCCGGCGCCGGGGCCGGCGCCCTGGTGGTGCTGCTGGCACTGGCCGGACTGGCGATGGGCCTGAACCGGGCGCTGCGCGGCTGAGCCGCCTCCGGGGTGGCCGCGCATCTGGGACCGGCGTCCGGAATGTGGGAGTGCGGGACGGTTTCGGGCTACAGTGGGTGGCGCACCGGGGTGTTCCAGGCGGCGACTGCCGCCGATGACCCAATGTAGGGCGGTCGGACCGCCCAGTTCTGTCTGCACGGTCTCATCGAGACGGTTGGACACGGTCGGTGCAGCGGAACCGTCCGGCACGAAGCGCAACCAGACGGCGTACGACGTGGCTCGACGCCGTCGCCC
>DATCYH010000371.1:0-7107 GCA_036570405.1 Nocardioides sp. | reverse complement strand
CCGGGAGGTAGGAGGCGCGGCCGACCTCGCTGAGGTGCGAGTGCTGCGGACCGACGCCCGGGTAGTCAAGGCCGGCCGTGATCGAGTGCGACTCGACGGTCTGACCGTCCTCGTCCTGGAGCACGTAGGTGCGCGCGCCGTGCAGCACGCCGCTCTCCCCCGCTCCGATGGTGGCCGCGTGGCGTCCGGTCTCCACGCCGTCACCGCCGGCCTCGAAGCCATAGATCTTGACGTCCTCGTCGTCGAGGAACGCGGTGAACAGCCCGATCGCGTTCGAGCCGCCACCGACGCAGGCGGCGATCGCGTCCGGCAGTACGCCGTACTGGTCGAGGCTCTGCTGGCGGGCCTCGTCACCGATGCCGCGGCAGAAGTCACGGACCATGCTGGGGAACGGGTGCGGGCCAGCGGCGGTGCCGAACAGGTATGCCGTGTGGTCGACGCTGGCCACCCAGTCGCGCAGGGCCTCGTTGATGGCGTCCTTGAGCGTGGCCGACCCGGACTCCACCGGGATCACCTTGGCGCCGAGGAGCTGCATGCGGGCTACGTTGAGCGCCTGGCGTCGAGTGTCGACCGCGCCCATGTAGACGGTGCAGTCGAGCCCGAAGTAGGCGGCGGCTGTCGCGCTGGCGACACCGTGCTGGCCGGCACCAGTCTCGGCGATGACCCGGGTCTTGCCCATCCGCTTGGTCAGCATCGCCTGTCCGAGCACGTTGCGGATCTTGTGCGCACCCGTGTGGTTGAGGTCCTCGCGCTTGAGCAGGATCCTCACGCCGGCCTGCGCCGAGAGCCGCTCGGCGTGGTAGAGCGGGCTCGGAGTGTTCGCATAGTCGCGCAGGATCGCCTCGAAGGCGCCGGTGAACTCGGGGTCCGCCATCGCCTCCTCCCAGGCAACGGTGAGCTCATCGAGGGCGGCGACGAGGGCTTCCGGCATGAACCGGCCCCCGAAGTTCCCGAAGAATCCGCGGTCGTCGGCCTCGTATGACATCAGGCTCCTGCTTCCGGTTCGTTGCTGCTCGAGTGCATGCGCGCGTCGGGCGTGGCCACGGCGCTCATCGCGCGCACGGTGGCCTCGGGGTCGCCGTCCTTGACCAGGGCCTCTCCGACGAGGACCACGCGGGCCCCCTCGGCGGCGAAGCGCTCGACGTCGCCAAGGCCGCTGATCCCCGACTCTGCGACCCGGACCCGGTCGTCGGGCACGAGCGGGGCGAGGCGGCCGAAGGTGTCCTTGTCGACGGCCAAGGTCTTGAGGTTGCGGGCATTGACGCCGATCAGCTCGGCCCCGAGGTCGACCGCGCGTCGGGTCTCCTCCTCGTCGTGGACCTCGACGAGGACCGTCAGGCCGAGACCCCTGGCCTCCGCGTGCAGGCTCTCGAGCTCGGGCTGCGTCAGGGCCGCGACGATCAGCAGCGCCAGGTCGGCGCCGGCCGCACGGGTCTCGTGCAGCTGATAGCTGGTGACGATGAAGTCCTTGCGCAGGATCGGGGTGTCCACCGCGGCCCGGACCGCCCGCAGGTCGTCGAGGCTCCCGTTGAACCGACGCTTCTCGGTGAGGACGCTGATCGCAGCGGCTCCCCCACGCTCATAGGCGCCCGCCAGGACCGCCGGATCGGGGATGTCGGCGAGCTCGCCCTTGCTGGGGCTCTTCCGCTTCACCTCGGAGATCACGCTGATGCCGGGCGCACAGAAGTGCGCCATCGGGTCACGAGCGGGCGGGGCTTGCTCGGCCAAGGACCTGATCTGGGAGAACGAAACGCGGTCCTCGCGCTCGGCAAGATCGATCCGGACACCCGCGACGATGTCGTCGAGCACGGACATGCACAACCTCCAGGATCAGGGACGGACCAAGTTTGTCACCTTGACGGTGACGCTCACACAGTGGCCGAGGGCCGGTCAGGCAGCGAGCCAGGCACCCCACCCGGTGTTGCGCGCGACGGCGAACACGGCGATCACGATCAGCACCATGACCGTGACCGGGGTGGAGAGCTGCATCGGCGCGGTGTTCGCGCGCCATGCCCGGCGCATCCAGACGAACCACAGGGCGACCAGCACCGGGATGGAGACCACGAAGAGCAGGTTGCTCGACGCGGCTCCGGCAAGGTCCAGGTTGGTCAGGTGGTTGACCGCGCGCAGGCCGCCACAGCCTGGGCAGTCCCAGCCGGTGACGTAGTTGAGCGGGCACTGGCCCCAAGAGCCCTCGACGTGCGGATCCCGCACGTGCAGGGCGACGGTGGCCAGCCCGGCCGCCGCTGCGAGTCCGAGCGGCGCCGCGAGGCCCGCCCAGCGGCTTCGCTGGGCGATGTGGGAGACCTCAGCGCTGTTCGCCAAGGCCCATCTTCGTCATGATCACGAACACGATCAGCGCCACGGGCAGCAGGACCATGCCGATCCAGAAGATCGGGAGGTTGATCGGGCTCAGCATCAGGCCGACACCAGCGACCACGAACGCGAGCAGGCCGATGACGACAGCGGTCCAGGCTGCGGGGGTGTTGCCGTGGTTGTCGGACATGCGTGAACTCCTCTTGCGCGGGGTCTGTCGGGGACAGTCTAGAGACATGCCTCGGGCACCTGCTCAGGCGGTCGGGTCGTGGCCTTCGTCGATGGCCTTCCACAACTCCGTGGTGTTCGCCTCGTCGACCCGGACCGGCCCCGCCGCAGCGGCTCCCGGGGCGTCGTAGCGGCTGCCCATTGCCGGCCAGTGCGGAGCGTTGCGGGCAGCGAGGATGCCGGCCAGGACGGCCAGGACGGCCCCGACCAACGACGCCCACCACCAACCGGTGATGTGGGCGGCGGTCTCCACGCCGATGTCGGCGAATGCCTGCTCGACCCCGTTGCGGGTCGAGGAGTGGCCCACCACCACCGTGGCCAGCAGGCCCAGTGAGGTGAGCGTCGCCAGGACGGCGACCACACGGCGTACGACGCCGCGGGTGACCAGCAGGACCCCCCACAACGCCAGGACGACGAGGCTGAGCGCCGCGGCCAGCGGCATCTCTGCGGCCGTGCCGGTCTCGAGCAGCTGGGAGGCGGCCGGGTTCTGGGCCAGCTCGTCGGTGTCGTCGAGCGCGGCCCAGTCCTTGCTGCCCGCCACGGCGCAGAGCGTGCCGGCCGAGAGACCGAGCAGGACGATCGGGCCGAAGGTCTTGCGGGGCTCAGGCATCGGGGCCCAACCGGTCGGCGTCGAAGCAGGTCCGATCGCCCGTGTGGCAGGCGGCACCCTCCTGGGCGACCTTGACCAGGAGCGTGTCCCCGTCGCAGTCCAGGCGGACGTCCTTGACCCATTGCCGGTGCCCGGAGGTCTCGCCCTTGATCCAGTACTCGTTGCGCGAGCGGGACCAGTAGGTCGCGCGACCGGTGTCGAGGGTCAGCGCGAGGGCCTTGTCGTCCATCCAGCCGAGCATCAGCACCTCGCCCGTGTCGTGCTGCTGCACGATGGCGGGCACCAAGCCGTCCGCGGTGCGCTTGAGGCGGGCCGCAATGGCTGGGTCCAGGACAGGTACTTCGGCAGGTGCTTCGGCGGGGTCGGTCACAGTCGTCAAGCCTATCGGCCCTGCTGCGCCACCCAAGAGTCGTGCAGGCCGCGATAGATGCCACCCTCGGCCAGGAGAGCGGTGTGGTGACCGCGCTGGACAATGCGACCGCGGTCGACGACGACCACCTCGTCGGCGTTCTCGGCGGTGCTCATCCGGTGCGCGATCGTGACCGACGTACGCCCCGACATCAGTCGCTCCAGGGCACGCCCGATCCGCATCTCCAGTTGGGGGTCGACGGCGCTGGTCGCCTCGTCGAGGACCAGCAGGTCCGGATCGGCGAGATGGGCACGGAGCAGCGCGACCAGCTGCCGCTCGCCTGCCGAGAGTGACTCGCCCCGCTGTCCGACCCGAGTGTCGAGGCCCTGGGGCAGGCCGTCGAGCCAGTCGCCCAGCCCCAACTCGTCCGCGGATGCGCGGATCTCCTGGTCCGTGGCGTCCAGCTTGCCGTAGCGCGCGTTCGCCCGAAGGGTGTCGTCGAAGAGGAAGCCCTCCTGCGGAACCAGCACCACCGAGCTGCGAAGTGAGGCCTGGCGGATCCGGCGCAGGTCGATGCCGTCGAGGAGCACCTCGCCCCGGCTGGGGTCCATCAGCCGGGTCAGCAGCTTGGCGAAGGTGGACTTGCCCGACCCGGTCTCGCCGACGATGGCGATCCGGGTGCCGGCCTCGATGTGCATGTCCACCGAGTGCAGGACGTCGGGTCCACCCGGATAGGCGAAGGTGACGCCGCGGAGCTCGGCATCGATGGGTCCACGCGGCAGGACCTCGCCGCTCTCCCCCGGGTCGACCAGGTCGGCGGGCGTGTCCAGGATGCCGATCACGCGGCGCCAGCCGGCGATCGCGTTCTGGGCGTCGGTCAGGATCTGGGTGCCCATCTGGATCGGGGAGACGAACAGCGTGACGAGGAAGGCGAAGGCGACCACCTCTCCCGCGGTGATGTCACCGGCGAAGCCGAGCCAGATGCCGACGATGATCACGCCGGCGTTGGCCAGACCGCCGGAGAGGCCACCGAGCGAGAAGGAGAACGCCGTGAAGCCCTGTGCCTTGGTCGCCGCGTCCTGGTTGGCCTTGATCGCGACGTCGATGCGCTCCTGGGTGCGAGCCTCGATCGCATAGGACTTCACCACCGCAGCGCCGACCACCGGCTCGCTGACGGCCGAGAGCATCGCGCCGACCTGGCGGCGTACGACGCCATAGGCGTCCGAGAGCCGCTGCTGGAAGAAGCGCAAGGAGAGCAGCAGCGGCGCGAAGCAGACCCACACCACGATCGTGAGCTGCCACGAGTAGTACGCCATCAACGCGGTCGCCACGAAGATCTGGCCGATCGACACGATCATCATCACGCCGCCGAAGACCAGGAACTGGCTGACCGTGTCGACGTCGCCGGTGACCCGCGAGACCAGGGAGCCCCGCCGCTCCGTGTTCTGGGTCAGCAGCGGGAGGTCGTGCACGTGCCGGAAGGCCTTGGTGCGCAGCGTGGCCAGGCCGCTCTCCGCGGAGCGGAAGAGCCTGGTGGTCATCAGGTAGGACGCGCCGCTGGTCAGCACGATCGCGCCCCCGGCGAGCAGGCCCATCCACAGCATGAACCCGGTGTCCGGTCCCTGCGGTCCATCCAGTCCCCGGTCCAGGGTCTGCTGCACGACGATCGGGACCACGAGCTGCCCGATGGTCGACAGGACTGCCAGGAACAGGGTCAGCCCCAGTCCCTGTCGGAGCTCAGGCGAGATCTCCATGCCGCGCCGGATGGTGGCCATCGCCTTGATGGACTCACCGGAGTCGACGCTGCTCATCGCTCACCCCCCACCGTCTCGGTCTCGTTCTCGTTCTCGTAGGCGTTCACCAGTCGGGCATAGGCGGCGCTGCGCTCGAGCAGCTCGGCGTGCGTGCCCCGGTCCACGACACGTCCACCGTCGAGGTGGATCACCTCGTCGGCCAGGCCGATGGTGGCCTTGCGATAGGCGACCACCACCAGCGTCGTGTCCTGGTCCCCGTCCCGCAATCCGGCGAGGATCCGCGCCTCGACCTCGGGGTCGACTGCCGAGGTGGCGTCGTCGAGGACCATCAGGCGCGGCCTGCGGACCAGCGCTCAGGCCAGGGAGAGGCGCTGTCGCTGCCCGCCTGAGAGGGAGGTGCCGCGCTCCCCCAGCTTGGTGTCCAGGCCCTCGGCGAGGGCGGAGACGAAACCGTCGGCCTGTGCCGTGCGCAGGGCGGCCCAGACGTCGGCGTCGGAGACGTCGGCGCCGAGGGTCACGTTGCCGCGGACGGTGTCGTCGAAGAGGAACGCGGTCTGGGGTACGACGGACACGGTGCCGGCCAGTTCGCCGGAGGCCAGCTCGCGCAGGTCGACGCCGTCGATCTTGACCGACCCTTCCTGGGGGTCCACGAGGCGGGTGAGGATGTTGGTCAGTGTGCTCTTGCCGGATGCGGTCGGGCCGACCAGCGCCACGGTGCGGCCGGGAGCCACGTCGAAGGTGACGTCGTCGAGCAGGCCCTGGTCGGGTTCGTGGGCATAGGCCACCTTGTCCACTGCGAGCGCGGCGCCGGCGCTGCTGCGCGGCAGCCTCGTGTCGCCGTACTCCATCTCCCCGGTGGCCTCGAGCACCGAGGTGACCCGGGCATGACCGACCACACTGCGCGGGAACTCGCCCAGCAGCCAACCGATCGAGCGGATCGGGAAGGAGACGATGGTGAGCAGGTAGGCCACGGTGACCACGGACCCGGCGTCGGTGGCGCCACTGGCCACGCGCGAGACGCCCACGCCGAGCACCACCAGGACCCCGATGTTCGGGAGCGCCTGCAGCGCGGGATCGAACATGGCGCGGATCCTTCCGGCCCGGATCAGCACGTCGCGCAGCTCGACGACCCGGGCAGCGAACCGCTGGGTCTCCTCGCCCTCGCGACCGAGGGTCTTGACCACCATCGCGCCGTCGAAGGACTCGTGAGCGATCTCGCTGACCTCGGCGCGGAGCTGCTGGGCGCGGGTCATCAGTGGTGACGAGGCTCGCTGGTAGGCGACGTTGGCGACGATCACGACCGGGAAGACCAGCAGCCCGACCAGGGCGAGAACCAGGTCGGCGAGGAGCATCTGCACGATTGCGATCACCATCATCGCGACCGTGCCCACTGCCATCGGCAGTGGCGCGATCGGGAACCAGGCGGCCTCGACGTCGGAGTTGGCGTTGGAGAGCAGCTGGCCGGTCGGGTGCTTCTGGTGCCACTCCATCGGCAGCTTGAGGTATTGCCGGGTCACGGCCCGTCGCGAGTGTGCCTGCATCCGGTATTGCATGATCCCCGCACCGAGCCTGCGCGCGACGATCCCGACGGCGCGCAGGATGGCGACCCCGACGAAGAGCCCCAGGACGGCCCACAGGATCGAGGCGTCGATCTCACCGGTCTCGAAGGCGGGGATGATCGCGTGCTCTGTCGACCACCCGAGCACCCAGGCGTCGGCCACCGTGAGTGCACCGAACAGGATGCTGCCGAGGGTAGAGGCGGCGAACACCCACGGTTCCTTGCGGATCGCCACGCCGAGGACTCGGAAACCGTCCCGCATCGTCGACGCGCGCGCCGTGCGCGATGAACT
>DATCYH010000370.1:0-5136 GCA_036570405.1 Nocardioides sp. | reverse complement strand
GATCGTGGCGGTCTTCAGATAGTCGGGCGCGCCCTTCGGCACCCGCTTCTGGTAGAACGCCTCGGCGTTCTTGTCCTGCGGGCCGGTGGCCAGTCGCATTCCCTCGCGTACGCCGCTGGGCCACCGCTCGAGCGCCGTGGGACGTTCCCGCAGCGCACGCATGAGTCCGTCACCCACGGAGACGAAGTACTCCGCCACCATCAGCTTGGTCACCTCGGCCGTGTCGCGAGTGGCCTCGAAAATGATCCGGTCCGGACTCGAGACGCGCACGGCGCGACCCCCTGCGTCGACCTCCGCGGCCGCTGCCTTCGCCATGGACAGCACGCTACCGGCATATGCTCCGACGTCGCAGCCCTCGAGGCCGAGCCGGTGCACGACTACGACGACCTGCGCTGAGCGAGGCCTCGCCTTGACCCCGGCGTAGGCTTGCCACATGGGTTATCAGGTCGAGAAGAGTGACGCCGAGTGGCGTGAGCAGCTGTCCCCCGAGGAATACGCCGTGCTGCGCCAAGCGGGCACCGAGCGACCCTTCGTGGGCGAATACACCGACACCGAGACCACCGGTGTCTACCGCTGCAAGGCCTGCCAGGCCGAGCTGTTCACCAGCGACACCAAGTTCCACTCCGATTGCGGGTGGCCGTCGTTCTACCAGCCGATGACCTCCGCACAGGGCGAGGCCACCGTCGAGTACATCGAGGACAACACGCTGGGGATGCAGCGGACCGAGGTGCGATGCGTCAACTGCGGATCACACCTCGGCCACGTGTTCCCGGACGGTTTCGGCACCCCGACCGGCGACCGCTACTGCATCAACTCGATCTCGATGACCCTGGAGCCACGCACCAGCAGCTCTTGATCCGCGAGCCTGCAGTTCTTGCGCGCCGAACCGGCACTTGTTGCTGCGCGAACCGGCACTTGTTGCGCGCCGAACCGTCAGTTGTTGACGGTCGGCATGCCCGCCTCGCACCACGCGGCAAAACCACCGATCACATCGGTGGCCCGCGAGACGCCGAGCTGTCGCAGCGCGGCCGCCGCCAGCGACGACGTGTAGCCCTCCTGGCACAGCACGATCACGCGCGCGTCGTACGCCGCCTGCTCCATGCGCGAGGAGCTGCGCGGGTCGAGGCGCCACTCGAGCACGTTGCGCTCGATCACCAGTGGGCTGAGCAGCGGGTGCACCTCGCCCTCCTCGGCGCGCTGCCCGACGGGCCGGATGTCGATCAGAATCGCCCGCTGGGTCAACGCCTCCTGGAACGCAGCCCGGGGGCTGGTCCGCACCAGGTTCGCCCGGGCATGGGCGAGCATGTCGTCGACGCCGTCGAAGTAGACCTCCTCGAAGCGCTGAGCCGTCATCGCGCTCACCAGTGGGCCCCGGCCTGCTCGACGCCGACCGCCTGGATGCGGCTGCCGCTGAGCTGATAACGCGTCATCGTGGTCAGCCGCGGCGAATAGGCGTGCACCGAGATGGCCGGTACGGCGCCCAGGTTGCGCACGTTGTGGATGTGTCCGGGTGCGAAGGACCAGGCGTCGCCGGTGCCGATGCTGCGGATGTGTTCGGCACCGTCCCAGCTGTGCTCGGTCAGGCGACCGGCGATGGTGGCGAAGGCCCCACCGGCAGTGCCGTGGTCGTGCCAACCGGTCTCGGCCCCGGTGGGCCAGGAGATCAGCCAGATCTGGAGGTCATCGGTGGTGATCAGTTCGGTCCACTGGCGTTCGGTCGCAGCGGGGTCGTGCAGGTGGAGCAGGTCGGGGTCGCGAGCGAACTCACGCAGGGTCTGCAGCAGTGGCAGGACGGTCAGGGTGGTCATTGGAGCTCCTGTGCTGGAAGTGGATGTCTGGGCTGGGCGACATCCACGGACACAGGTCACTGGCCGTACGGAGCAGGTCGACGTGGCGACGTCGGATGGCTGCGAAGGTCATGCGTCTCGGACTTCCTCGGTGCGTCCCAACGGGGACGGTATCGGCTGATTCAGATGCAGATCAGTCGAAACGACAACACACGCAGGACGCGGCGAGGCGCGTCGTACGAATGTCTAGTGCCGAGGTCATGATTGAAGTGTGCGCGAAGACGCCGCGCCAATCAAGGGAATCTCAGCGAGTGATCAGGGCAGGCGCTCGAGAAGCTCGGCCGGGGTGGCCGCGGTGCCGGTGTAGAACGGCACCTCCTCGCGCACGTGCCTGCGGGTCTCGGATCCGCGCAGGTGCCGCATGAGGTCGACGATGCGATACATCTCGTCGGCCTCGAATGCCAAGATCCACTCGTAGTCGCCCAGCGCAAACGACGGCACCGTGTTGGCGCGCACGTCGGGATAGTCGCGTGCCATCCCACCGTGCTCGGCGAGCAGCCGGCGGCGCTCGGCGTCCTCGAGGAGATACCACTCATAGGAACGCACGAACGGATAGACAGCCACGTGCTTCTTCGGGTCCTCGGAGAGGAAGGCTGGCAGGTGGCTGCGGTTGAACTCGGCCGGGCGGTGCAAGGCCATCTGCGACCACACCGGCGCCAGGCGGCGACCGAACGACGTACGCCGCAACCCGCTGTAGGCGGCCTGGAGCTGCTCGGAGGTCGTGGCGTGCCACCAGATCATCACGTCGGCGTCGGCGCGGAACCCGGCGACGTCATAGGTGCCACGCACGACCACGTCGTCGGCAGCGAGCTTCTGGTAGAAGGCGTCCAGCTCCGCGGCCTCGGCCGCACGGTCTGCGTCGCCGAGGACGGTGTCGAGTCGGAAGACCGACCACATCGTGTAGCGGATGGTGTCGTTGAGCTCGCGAATCCTCGCGGCGTTGGTCTGCTCCGGGGCCTGGTCAGGGTTCGACATGACCCCATTGTGCCGCGTGCACCTCAGGGCTGGGCAGTGAGGTCGGCCACTGCACGCATCGCCGAGGCGATCACGGCAGGGATGCCGATCCCGTCGTACGCCGCTCCGCACACGGCCAGGCCGGGCACGCTCGCCACGCTGGCCCGGATCCGGGCGACCCGATCGAGGTGGCCGACCGCATATTGCGGCAGTCCCCCACCCCAGCGTTGGACGTGCCAGTCGACCGGACGGGCCGCAATCCCAGTGGCCGTGTGCAGGTCGGCCAGGGACTGCTCCACCAGCTCCTCATCGGGGAACTGCAGCGCGGCCTCCTCGCGGTGCCGGCCCAGCGAGGTCCGCAGGAGCCGCAGGTCCTCCCCCGCCTCCCGAACCCAGCCCCACTTGTTGAAGGAGAACGTCGCGGCCTTGATCCGGCGACCGTCGAGCGGCGGGACCAGGAAGCCGGTGCCCTCGAGATGGTCCACGTCCTGCGCGCGGAAGGCCATCGTGACGATCGCCATCGAGGCATGCTCGATGCCGGACAGCTCGTGCGCGGCGACCGGCGTCAGGTCGCCCAGCAACCGTGAGGCCGGGCTCGCGGGAAGCGCCAGCACGACCCGGTCGGCACTGATCACCTCCGGGGCTGCGGTCGGGCCGACGACCAGCTCGAAGCCGGCGCTCGACGTACGTCGTAGCTCTCGCACCATCGCGCCGGTGCGGATGGCGAAGCTCGCCTGGTCTGCGAGGACCTGCGGCAACTGTCCGACGCCGCCGGCCAGGCCCGCGAAGACCGGTACATCACTCGGCGCCGGAACCGCACTGGCTGCTTCGAGCAGGGACGGCGAACGGTCCAGCAGGGCGACTACCTGCGGAATGGTGGCGCGGGTGGAGAGCTCGGTTGCATGGCCGGCGTACACCCCTCCCAGCAGTGGTTCGACGAGCCGGTCGACGACCTCGCGACCCAGCCGCTCGCCCACGAATTGGGCGACCGAGATGTCCTCGTCGGGCGCGGGCAGCACCTTCTCCTCACGCAGCCGGGCGATGCCGGCGTCGCTCAGGACACCGGTCCGGACGAGCTGTTCGAGGTCGGCGGGGATGCCCATCACCGAGCGCGGCAGCGGCCGAAGTGCGTCGCGGGTCCACAGCCGCGAGGAGAGCGTGCCGGGGTGAATCAGGTCCAGGCCCAGGTCGCGGGCCAGGCCGATCGCCTCGGGTCGCCGGTTGAGCATCGCCTCGGCGCCGACGTCCACGGTGATGCCGCCGACCGCTTCCAGTCGCAGCTTGCCGCCGAGGCGGTCGGAACCCTCAAGGAGCAGTACGTCGTGCCCTGAACCCGCCAGCTCGCGAGCGGCGACCAGGCCCGCGATGCCGCCTCCGATGACCACAATGTTGACCACGACTCCAGATTGCCAGACCACCGATCGCTGCCGGACCGTGGCCTCCATCGCGAGCATCGCGAGCTCGAATCCGAGCGAAACCTGTCCGGAGCACACCGATCCGGCATATCTTCTGGGATCGACCCAAGGAGGTGTGCGTCGGATGCGCGTTGGCCTGTTCCGCGCGCTCGCGCTCACACTCTTCGTCTCGACCGTCCTGGTCTCCGTCGGACAGGCCCAAGCGGCGCCGGTCCGGGCACCGAGCACCTCACCCACCAAGCCCTACGTCGGCGACGTGGTGACCATCTCGGGGCGGGTGAGCACGAAGTTCCGGCGGACCGTGCGGCTGCAACGCTGGAGCAGCAAGGGTTACGTGACGCGCAAGACAACCACCACGGACGCCGCGGGGCGCTATAGCTTCACCCAGACTGCGGTCGCGAGCAGCCAGGCCTTCCGGGTCCACGCACCGGCCTTGACTCGCAGCAAGAAGCGGCATCCTTCGATCGTCACCTCCTCAATGCGAGTGAAGGGCAGGGCCCAAGCGGCTTCGCTCACCATCCCAGCGGTGGTCCGTCCCGGCACCACCTTCACTGCCAAGATCTCGATCACCCGCGCCCTCGCCGGACGCACGGTCCGGTTGCAGAAGCACACCGGATCGTCGTGGACCAGCGTGGCCACGGGGAAGACCAGCACCCGCGGCGGGGTCTGGCTGCGGACCAGCGCCGGGTCCCAGGGGTCGGCGTCCTACCGGGCCGTCGTCTCCAGCGCCGGCTCCCGACCCTCGATCACCTCGCCGACGCGAACCCACCAGGTCGAGCGCATCCCGGTCGCGACCCTCCGCATCACCACGAACGACGGCTCCCCGATCGATTCCCGCGAGGACTACGACCGGGCGCGGATGGTCCTCGACCCGATGGACAGCGGCCTGCCCGCCTTTGACGTGCCCACCCGGATCCCCC
>DATCYH010000369.1:0-6262 GCA_036570405.1 Nocardioides sp. | reverse complement strand
CGACGTGGTCGTCCAGATGTGTCGGCAGCACCACCAGCAGGTGTGCGCGCCGGGTCTCCTCGAACTGGCGCACCATCAGGCGACCGACCCGGGCAGTGGTGCGCCAGTGGATCGCGCGACGGTCGTCACCGGGCTGATACTCGCGCAGCGCGTGGAAGGACACGTCGCTCGAGGAGAGCTCTTGGGTGGTCACGCCCTCGATGTCGCGGATGAACCCGGTGCTGTCGTTGGTCAGCGGGACCGTCACCGGGTGCACGTGGAGGTCGACGGAGTCGGCCCATCGCTGGGTGCGACGCAGCAGTCCCAGGGGGTCGCTACGCACGGAGGCGACCGGCCCGATGGTGATCACGCCGCGACGACGGGTCGGCACGTCGAAGAGCTGTTCGTGCTCCTCGTCGCGGGCCAGGCTGGGCAGCATGAAGTGAGCCCGGCCCTTGCCGACGTTGAGCTCGATCCGGGTCGGGAAGAGGGCCCGCCGCCCGCGGTTGCGGATGACGACCCGACCACTGGCCGTCTCACCGGCCACGACGCGTTGACGGTGCAGGTCGAAGTCGACCTCATAGCTGGTCCGACCGAGCACCCACACCAGGGCGAGCAGGAGCAGGACCAGACAGACCAGGCCGAGCACGCGCAGCTCGGTCCAACCCTGGCTGAAACCGAGACCGATGCCCATCACGGCGGCCACGATCGCCACCCAGCCGGCGGGCGAGACCCACTCGTTGGCACGCCCCGTCACGGCGCCGACCCAGGCGCGCGCGGGAGCCAGGTCGGGACGCGGGATCCGGCCGAGGAGGTTCCCGCGGGCGGTCTGGGCGATGCTCATGGGTGTACGTCGACTCAGGCGTCGGCCCCGCGCAGCTGCGGCGCAGGCACGGTGGCAAGGACCCGGGCGATGACCGACTCGGGTGTGGTGCCGGAGAACTCGGCCTCCGCGGAGAGGACCAGTCGGTGGCACCAGACCGGGACGATCAGCGCCTTCACGTCGTCGGGCGTGACGTAGTTGCGGCCCTGGGCCGCTGCGAACACGCGCACCGCCCGGACCAGCGCGATCGCGCCTCGGGTCGAGACGCCCAGGGAGGTCTCGGGGTCGTTGCGGGTCGCCTCGGTCAGGGAGTGCACGTAGTCGATGACCCCGGGGTCGACGTGGTTGTCGCGGACCAGGTCGATCATCTGGGTCACCGCCTCGGCAGAGATCACCGGGGAGAGGTCCTGGGTGCGGTCGGGGCGCGCGGACCCGCTGAGGATCTCGCGGGCGGCCTCGCGGTTCGGGTAGCCGACCGAGGCCTTCATCAGGAAGCGGTCGAGCTGGGCCTCGGGCAGCTTGTAGGTGCCGGCCTGCTCGACCGGGTTCTGGGTGGCGACCACCATGAACGGGCGACCGACGTCGTGACGGACGCCATCGACGGTGATCCGGGACTCCTCCATCACCTCCAACAACGCGGACTGGGTCTTGGGCGAGGCGCGGTTGATCTCGTCGGCCAGCACGATCGAGGCGAAGACGGGGCCCTTGTGGAACTCCCACGTACCGGTCCCCTGGTCATACATCGTGACGCCGGTGATGTCCGAGGGCAGCAGGTCGGGGGTGAACTGGATGCGGCTGTTCGTGCCCTGCACGGTGGCGGCCATCGCCCGGGCCAGGGCGGTCTTGCCGGTCCCGGGTGCGTCCTCGAGGAGCAGGTGCCCCTCGGCGAGCATGGTGACCAGGGCCAGCCGGATCACATCGGTCTTGCCCAGCAGGGCCTGTCCGATGTTGTCGGTGAGCTTGGCGAAGGTCTGCTCGAACCAGGCCGCGTTCTCCTCGGTCATCGGCATGTGGCGCTCCTTGCTGGCGGGTCGGGTGGGGTGGTGGACGGACTCAGGGCTTGTTCTGGCGACAGATGTTGGCCGGCTGCCCGCCGGGTGCGGCGCCCACTCGGCTGGCCGGCGCGCCGTCGATGCCGCGGCGGCCCTTGAGCTTGCTCTTGAGGTGACCGCTGGCATCGGCCTTGGCCGCGCTCTCGTGCCAGTGCGTGACACCGTCGTCCACGCTGCCCGAATAGGTGATCGGGCACCAGATAGTGGAGCCGGGCTCGGCCTCCCAGGCCTCCACGCCGATCCAGTAGCAGTCGGCCCAGCAGTTGCCTGAGGGCACCGGAGCGTCGCCTGCGTCATAGATGTTGGAGCGGAGTTTGAAGCTGGTGCCGCTGGCCGAGTCCGAGCGGCTCGCGACCGACGGGTCGCCCGAGCCGGTGGAGGTGGTCACGGTCACCTTCAGGGTGACCGACTGGTCGTCGCCGCTGGTGGTCACCTTGTGCGAGCCGGACTTGCTGCCACCGGACCCGCTCGGGAAGCCGCCGGTGCCGCTCCAGGAGCAGTTGCGGCCGTTCGAGTTCACCCGCCAGTCGAAGGTGACGCTGCGATAGCCCGGGCGCGGGTTGGAGACGTCGACGGTGCACGGGCCGAAGGTGTTGACCGAGACCTGGCGCCGGGCGCTGTCGGCCGAGCCGCCCCCGACTGAGGAGTTGGCGTAGGTCTTCGCCCAGACCTCGACCGTGTTGCCGGTCCCGTTGCTCAGCCCCGACACGGTGAACTCGTGGTGCCCGGTGCCGGACTTGATCGCCGAGGGCCCAGTGCGGTTGGTGTAGAACTCGACCGAGTCGGCGTTGTTCATGTTCTGGCTCGAGTAGTCGAAGGCGACCTTGGCCTGACCCGAGACCCCGGTCGGGGTCACCTTCAGGTTCTGCACCGGGTCCGGGGTGGTGGCACCGGTGACCTTCGCGGTCGAGGTCGACCACGGTCCCCAGCCGTCGATGCCCCGCTTCTTGTCCGGGTTGGCCCGGTTGAGCAGACGCACCTGGAACTGCTGGTCCCGGCCTCCCCCGGCCAGGCTGAGCCGGCACGAGGTTCCGGTGGCGGGGCCCGAGCAGGCCACGACCGCGCCGCCGGTACGACGTACCTGGAAGTCGGCGACCTGGTGACCGCCCGCCTCGGGTGTCCACGACAACTGGGCCGAGGGATCCGCGTCGGGCGCATCGGCGACGATCGCCACCGCGGTGACGGTCGGCTCGGCGTTGGGGTGCTCGGAGACCACCGGCGACCAGGCGCTCGCGCCGGCGGTGCCATGGGGATCGGCCTCGGCGGCGTTCACCGCACGGACCTTGATCTTGTACGTCGTGCCGTTGGTCAGGCTGGCCAGCGTCTCGCGCAGGTCGGTCCCGGCGTCGATGATCCGGCCGTTGGAGGAGACCTCGAAGCGCTCGACCGGGGAGCCGTCATAGTCCGGCATCGACCAGGTGACGTGCAGCGAGGAGTCGTCGAAGGAGACGGCGACGTCCGTGGGCGTGGCGGGCACGTAGTCCGGCACCACGTCGCGCGACCAGGGCGATGCTGCCTCCGACTCGCCGACCTCGTTGATCGCGAAGACCCGGAATCGGTAGGAGTCGCCGTTGGTCAGCCCGGTCACGGTGTGCGTGGTGCGCGCGCCCTGGATGGTGGTCTCGCCGGAGTCGCCGCCGGAGCTGGTCCAGGTCAGGCGGTAGCCGGTGATCGGGGCACCGTTCGGCTCGGCGCCGCTCCAGTCGACCTCGACCTGGGCGTTGCTGGCGTCGGCGCTGATCGAGGTCGGCGCGCCGGGGCGGCCCCGGACGTTGAGGCTGATCTGGCCCTGCACCTCACGCTCGGCCAGGCCGGTCGCATCGGCGAGCACGTAGGTCATCCGGACGGTGCCGTTGAAATCCTTGCCCGGGGTCGCGGTGACCACTCGGTCGTTCAGCTCGACGGTGGCGTCGCCGGCGACCACGTCGGGTCCCTTGACCACCGTCACCGGCTCGCCGTCGGACTCGAACGGGTTGCTGGTCACGTAGTCGTCGAGGTCGATCTCGATCGGTTCGCCCGACTCCGCGGTGAGCTGGGCGTCGCGCACGGCGATCAGGTCGCGGGTGGACTCGACCACGGTGACGTTGGCAGTACGACGTACCGGCGCGGTCTTCTGGTCGCTCACCGAGAGGTCGAACTGATATTGGCCCGGGCCGGTGCCGCTCGAGGGCTGCACCGTGATCTCGTCGCCCCCGTCGGAGATCTCGACGTCGAGGCCCGACTCGACCTCGTCGGCGGTGAAGGTGAGCTTGTCCTGGTCCCCCGGATCGGGGTCGCTGGCCAGCAGGTCGAGATCCCCGGTCCACGGCTCGCCGGTCGCGACGGTGATCGCGGGCACCCGCAGGTCGGGCTGGGTGTTGCCGTTGGCGTTGACGAAGATCGGCAGGGTCACCGTGCTGGTCAGGGCGTCCGCGTCGTCGGAGTCGGCGCCGTCGGAGACCACGGCCGAGACCGAGGTGGGGCCGTGGAAGTCGCGTGCAGCGCCGAAGGTGATCACGTCGTCCGCGGTCTTCAGCTTCGACCCGTCGTGGCCGGGTCCGGGGATGATCGCCTCCGAGAACGGCAGCGTGGGCGTGCGCCCTTCGCGGACCACGACGTAGTCGTTCAGGTCGATCTCGCGGCTGGTGCCCGCGTCGATCTCGATCGGGAGCTCCGCGCCGGGCTTGATCGCCGGGCGGCGGGCGGCCTCGGTGTCGGAGCCGGGCACGACCACGATCGCGGTGCCGACCTCGCCGTCGGGGTCGGTGAGCCGGTAGGTGACCAGCTGGCGTTCGGGCAGCACCGGGATGTCGAGCTGGCCGTCGCTGGTCACCTCGATGCCGGCGTCCAGCAGCTCGGGAGCAAGCTCCGGGGTGAGCTCGCCGATCGCACCGTCGGGGTCCTCGTCGTTGGCCAGCACCTCGGCGGTGATCCGGGTCTTGGAGATGATGTCCGCGACCGGGATCCGGTCGTCGCGCGCGATCGGAGGCTGCGCGGGCGCGTCCTTGCGGACCTTCACGACCAGGTCGGCGGTGCTCTCGGCGCCGAGGTCGTCGCGGATCGTGTAGCGGTAGGTGAGCGTCGACTCCTCGCGCGGTGTGCGCAGCTTGATCCGCCCGTCCTCGACCTCGGCGGGGGCCGAGGGACCCTCGACCTGCTCGATCCCGTCGATGATCGCCAGCGCACCGCCCTCGGGGTCGATGTCGTTGGCGGTGACCGGGACTGCGAGCACCCGGCCGGGGCGTACGTCGCGCTCGTCGGTGATCGCGATCGGCGGCAGGTTGTTGCTCGGTGGTGCGGCGATGCCGATCCGGACCTCGCCGGTGCCCTGGCGGCCGAACTCGTCCTCGACGACATAGCTGAGGGTGTCGGTGCCGCGGTTCTGCTCACCGGAGGCCGCGGTGTAGACGATCGAGCTGCCGTCGAAGGTGATGCTGCCCTTGCGGGGCGCGTTCTCGATGTCCAGTCCCACCAGGGAGACCGAGTCACCGTCGGGGTCGACGCCCTCGAGCGGCACCGGCATGATCACCTCGCCGCCCTGGACGAGGCGACCGGTGAGCGGCTCGGGGCGCGGTGCGGCGTTGGAGCCGCTGGTCGGGGTGATCGAGAGCTCGACCGTGGCGCTGTGGGTGCGCTGCTCGGTGTCACGCACGGTGTACTGCACCCGGGCCAGCCCCGAGTCACCGGTGGCCCGGAACCGGACCTTGTTCTCCGAGACCCAGGCCTCGCCCAGGTTGGCGCCGCTGCTGACCGCACCTTCGTCGAGGGGCATCACGGTCAGCGGGAGGTCGGTGGGCGAGAGGTCGTTGTCGAGCACGTCCACGGTGACCACGTCACCGCTGCGGACCACGGCGGCGTCGTCGGCAGCCACCGGGGCGTCGGGGGTGCGCGACGGGTCGAGGACCACGGTCACGTTGCCGGTGCCGGTCAGCGAGCCGTTGCCGACGTCATAGGTGATCGTGACCGACTGGCCTTCCTCCATGCTGACGTCGGAGAGCTTGATCGACTCGTGGTCGACGACCTCGGCAGTGATCTGGCTGTTCTGGCCGACGTTGACCGACTCCACCACCAGCACGCCGCCGAGCGGGTCGGTGTCGTTGGTGAGTACGTCGACCAGCACCTCACCGCTGGGTGGCAGCACGGCCAGGTCGTTGTCCGGGATCGGCTGCGCGTCCCGCGGTGCGATGGTGTCGACGCGGACCACGCTGGTCGCGCTGGCACTGCCGTCGGTGACGGTGTACTCGATGTAGTCGGTGCTGCCCGGCTTCGTGCCGGTGATGGTCAGGCTGTCGTCCTCATTCTGCTCGACCTCGAGGCCCTCGGGCGTCCGGCCGGCCAGGGAGAAGTAGAGCTCGTCGCCATTGGGATCGAGGTCGTTGTCCACCGGCCGCACGGTGACCGAGTGATCGCCCCCGTCGTCGCGGGCCAG
>DATCYH010000368.1:0-4363 GCA_036570405.1 Nocardioides sp. | reverse complement strand
CGATGCAGACCGGCCAGGACATCTTGAAGTCCTGGACGTGGAACTGACAGATCTGCGAAGTTCGCCCGGTAGCGCCCGGATTGCCCTAGTGTCTGGCAATGGACTCCGCGCTGACCACGATCGGCCTGCCCATCGCCCTAGGCATCATCATGCTCGGGCTGGGCTTGGACCTCACCCTCACCGACTTCCGACGGGTGGCTCGTCACCCGCGGGCCGTCGCCGTCGCGCTGGGCTGCCAGATCCTGCTGCTGCCCGCGCTCTGCTTCGGCCTGGTCGTGCTGCTCGACCTACCGGCACTGCTGGGCATCGGCATGCTCCTGCTCGCGGCCTCCCCCGGTGGCACCACGGCGAACCTGTTCAGCCACCTCTTCAAGGGTGACGTCGCGCTCAACATCACCCTGACCGCGATCAACTCCGTGATCGCAGTCGTCACGCTGCCGGTGATCACCGGACTGGCGATCAGCTACTACGACCGGGGTGACTCGGTCTCGATGCCGCTGGTCGAGGTGGTCAAGGTCTTCGCCCTGATCCTGGTCCCGGTCGGGATCGGGATGCTGGTCAAGGACCGGCTCCCGGAGTTCGCAGCGTCCATGGACAAGCCGGTCCGGATCGGCTCGGCCGTGATCCTGGCCATCCTGATCATCGGCATCCTGGCCGACCAGGCCGAGAACGTCGGTGACTACCTGGCCAAGGTCGGGCTGGCCGCCGGCCTCTTCTGTGCCCTGAGCCTGCTGGTCGGGTACGCCGTACCTCGCGCGTTCGGGATCGTCGAGGGCCAGGCGATCGCCTCGTCGATGGAGATCGGCGTGCACAACGCCACCCTCGCCATCTTCGTCGCCGTCGAGGTGCTCGACGAGGTCGAGATCTCGATCCCTGCGGCGGTCTACAGCCTGTTCATGTTCGCCTTCGCCACCCTGTGGGGGATGTTCATCAGCCGCCGCGTGAGCACCCGCAAGGACCCGGTCAGGGCCTGAGGCGATCAGGCCTGGAGCACCCGTGCCATCATCGGCGCGAGCTCGCGCATGGCCCTGCCCCGGTGCGAGATGGCGTCCTTCTCCTCGCGCGACAGCTCCGCCGTGGTGACGTCGTACCCCTCGGCGACGAAGAGCACGTCATAGCCGAAGCCACCCTCGCCGCGCACCTCGCGGATGATCCGGCCGTCCATCCGGCCCTCGACCACGTGCTCGCTCAGGGCCCCGTCGGCGCCCGGGACGCAGAACGCCACCGCACAGGTGAAGTGCGCTCCGCGACGCTCGTCGGGTACGTCGTACAGCTGCGCCAGCAGGAGCTCGTTGTTGCGCTGATCGCTCTTCGGGGGACCCGACCAACGCGCCGAGCGCACACCCGGCATGCCGTTGAGGGCATCCACGCAGAGCCCGGAGTCATCCGCGACCGCAGGCAGGCCGGTGGCAGCCACCGCCGCGCGAGCCTTCAGCAGGGCATTCCCGGCGAAGTCGGGCTGGTCCTCCACCGGCTCGTCATAGGTGTCGACGTCGTCGAGGCCGAGCACCCTGATCCCCGCAACGAGCGGGGACAGGATGCGCTCCATCTCGGCGAGCTTCTTGGCGTTGCGCGAGGCGAGGAAGACCTGCCGCTGACTGGCCTCAGCCATTCGCAAGGGCCTCGGCCTGCAACCGGGTCAGGTCCGCGCATCCCTTCTCGCCGAGGCCGAGGAGTGCGTCGAGCTCGGCGCGATCGAACGGCGCCCCCTCGGCGGTGCCCTGGACCTCAATGAACGAGCCGGTGCCGGTCATCACGATGTTCATGTCGGTCTCGGCGCGCACGTCCTCCTCATAGGGCAGGTCGAGACGCGGGACGCCGTCGATGATGCCGACGCTGACTGCCGCGACCGAACCGGTCAGGGCGCTCTGGACGCCGAGGTGGGCGCAGGCGTCAGCCAGTGCCACATAGGCGCCGGTGATCGCGGCCGTGCGGGTGCCGCCGTCGGCCTGGAGCACGTCGCAGTCCAGCTGGATGGTGTTCTCACCGAGGGCCTGGTAGTCGATGACTGCGCGCAGTGAGCGCCCGATCAACCGGGAGATCTCGTGGGTGCGTCCACCGATCCGTCCCTTGACGGACTCGCGGTCGGAGCGGGTGTTCGTCGAGGCCGGGAGCATGGCATATTCCGCGGTCACCCAACCGAGGCCGGAGCCCTTGCGCCAGCGCGGCACCCCGGTGGAGGCCGAGGCGGCACAGAGCACACGGGTGCGACCGAACTCGACCAGCACCGACCCGGCGGGGTGATCCAGCCAGTTGCGGGTGATCTTGATCGGGCGGAGCTCGTCGTCGGCGCGGCCGTCGGCACGTGTAGTCATGCCGCGGACACTACCGACCGCGTTGAGGTCGCAACCACCGGGCGTGGCTGCGGACGCGCGACGGCCGGTCCCCCTCTGGTGGCGGACCGGCCATCGCCTCGTCGCTGTGACCCTCAGGTCACTTGATCTCCATACGGGTCACCCGGAACCAGCCGAGAGCCCTCGGAAGTGCGATCCAGAGCAGGGCCCCGACACCGATCTGGGCCCAGTCCTTGCCGCTGACGCCGTTGGGATCGAAGAGCATGCTGGATGAGGTGCTGAGATCGAACCACAGGAGCGCGTCCCTGGCGGAGGTCCAGATCGCTGTCACGATGCTCACGACGGTCGGCACGGCGAAGTAGGCAACGATCGCGAACGCACTGTTCAGCAGCGCCACACCGAAGGCATAGCCCCACAGCCCACCGATGACCAGGGCCAGGATGACGCGAGCCATGTAGGGAAGCGTGACGTCCTGCCACGGGTCGTCGGCGCCGGCGATCGGGGTCAGCACCGCTGCCACGGCCACTGCGATCGCGAAGGCGGCCAGCACGAACAGGACCGCGGCGAGCAGCTTGGCGCCCAGCACCTTGCTCCGGTGCGGGACCTGGGCGAAGGTGACCAGGCCGGTGCGCTGTCCCCATTCCTGGGTGACCAGGAGGACGGCCAGCACCGGCAGCAGGATCCCCTGCGGCATCGCGGAGAACTGCAGGAACGCCAGGAACGGCAGGTCATCGCGGTCCCCGAAGATCAGGAACAGCGTGTTGATCAGGACGGTGATCACGCCGATGGCGATCAGCAGCCACAGCCCGGCTCGGGTGTCGGTCATCTTGCGGATCTCGACGCCGATCAGCGTCATCATCGACGGGCGTCGGCTCTGCGAGATGTCGATGTGGCCGGGCTCCAGCTCTGGTGTGGCAGTCGTCGCCGTGCTCATGCCTGGGCTCCTTCGGGGTAGGTCTCACGCTGGGTGTCCGCGGTCAGCTCGAGGAACAGATCCTCGAGGCCACCGTCGGCCAGCTTCAGCTCCACAAGGGTGATCTGGTGCTCGGCGGCGATCTTGCCGACCTGGACGCTCTCCGCCTCGACGCGGAATCCGTCGGCGACCGGGGTCGGGTCGAAGCCCGCGGCCTGCAAGGCCTCCACCAGCCGATCAGCCTCGAGGGCTCGGACGAAGGTGCCGCTGTCCTGCAGCAGCTCCTGGGGCGTGCCCTGTGCGACGATCCGGCCGCGACCGATCATCACCAGCTCATCTGCGATCATCTGCACCTCGTGGAGCAGGTGGCTGGAGAGCAGCACTGTGCCGCCGCGGTCGGCGTACCCCTTGAGCAGGCCACGCATCCACCGGATCCCGGCCGGGTCGAGACCGTTGGCGGGCTCGTCCAGGATCAGCACCTGCGGGTCGCCCATCAGAGCGTTGGCGATGCCGAGTCGCTGTCGCATGCCGAGGCTGTAGTTCTTGACCCGACGCTTTGACTCGACCTCGGTCAGGGACACGAGGGAGAGCATCTCGTCGACTCGCGCCGACGGCAGGCCCATCGTTGCGGCGCTCAACGCGAGCACCTCGCGACCCGTCCGGCCAGCGTGCTGGGCCGAGGCGTCCAGCAGGACGCCCACGTGTCGCGCGGGGTTGGGGATGTCCATGTAGTCGTGGCCGCCAATGGTCACGGAGCCGCGGTCCGCCTTGGTGAGCCCGACCATGATCCGCATGCTGGTGCTCTTGCCGGCACCGTTGGGACCGAGGAAGCCGGTGACGCGGCCGGGTTGGGCTACGAAGCTGATGTCGTCGACGGCGGTGAAGCCGCCGTACTTCTTGGTGAGATTCTCGACCTTGATCATGGCACCCAGCCTGTCGCAGATCGATGCCAAGGGCATCAGCCGCCGGGATGCACTCTCATCGACCAAAGTAGGGGGCGTTGCGCGACTGCAGGGGCGGGCGTCGCCACACCGCCACGCCCTAGTCTTGCCGGGTGCCCACCCCGTCCTCCTACCAGCCGGCGTTGACCCGATGGTCCAGCTTCTGGCGCTACCTGGGCGCGCTCGCGATCTCTGCGGTGGCGACGGCCACCTAC
>DATCYH010000367.1:0-4139 GCA_036570405.1 Nocardioides sp. | reverse complement strand
CTGCGGTGCGGGCCCGCTCGTCGGTCCAGTCGGTGAAGTGCTCCTGCATGCCGAGCACGTAGGCGGCACGCATGGCTGCGAGGCGTTCGCCGCCCAGTTCGGTCATCACGATGAGCTCGGCACGGCCGTCCTCGGGGTCGCGACGGCGGCTGATCAGCTGCTCGTCGTCGAGGTTGGTCAGCTGCCGGCTGATCACCGACGGACCGACTCCGAGCCGGTCGGCGATGGTTCCCGGTCGACACTCCCCCAGCTCATTGATGAGCTTGAGGATCGTCACGTCCGAGCGCTTGAGCCCACCGGGCAGCTGGACCCAGAGCCCCTGGGTGGAACGCAGGGTGCGAGTGAGCCGGAAGAGGCTGGCTGCGAACTCGTCGAACGCTGCGTCATGCTCCAACTGTTTGCCCATGTCAATCATTATGAATAAATTGATTTCATCAAGCAACTATCGGGCGCGGTGATCTGGCACACCCCGGGGGGCCGCGGGCGGGGCGGGAGGCTGCGCGGGCCTCAGTGGGCCAGCCCCAGCTCCTCCATCCGCAGCGCGTGCCGCTCGGTCAACCGGTTGAACATCCGGCCGAGCGCGGCCAGGTCCATCCCCGGCCGGTCCACTCCCCCGGCGAGCAGCGCCGAGAGCGCGTCGTGGTCGGCGGCAACCCGTTGGGCCTGGGTGAGCGCCTCCCCCATCAACCGACGGCCCCACAGCGCCAACGGTCCCCCGACGCGGGGGTCCTCCGCGATCGCGCTGCGCACCCGGTCCACCACGAACTGGCTGTGCGTCGCGTTGTCGAGCGAATCGAGGATCAGCTCTCGGGTGTCGACGTCGATGAACGCCGCGATCTCCGCATAGAAGTCGCGGGCCAGCCCGTCGCCGACGTACGCCTTGACCAGGCCCTCGAGCCAGTTCGACGGCGCGGTGTGCTCGTGGAAGGAGTCGAGCGCCTTGCTGAACGGCGCCATTGCCTCGAACGGGTCAGCACCCAGCTCCTCGAGCCGGTCACGGAGCTTGTTGACGTTGGTCAGCTCGGCACTGGCCATCGTCGCCAGGGCCACCTTGTCAGCCAGGTCCGGGGCAAGCTTGGCATCCTCGGCCAGCCGCTCGAACGCGGCGATCTCGCCGTAGGCGATGACTCCGAGCAGGTCCACCACCGCAGCGCGGTACGAAGGATCGGAGAACGCGACGCCCTCGGCGGCGGGTGAGGATTCAGTCATGTCTGCAGCGTACCGATAGACTTGAGGTCATTGCGTGGCGCGACCCGAGTTGCGCCCCCGTCTCGGCCCCAGTCGCCGGACCCCATCCGAGCAGACCTGAGCCGATCGCATGTGCGCGGCAGATCCTTCCCAGGAGTCGGCCGCACAGACCTACTCATGGAAGCGAAATCGCACGTGACCACCACCTTCAGAGAGCTCGGCGTACTGCCCGAGATCTGCGACGCCCTCGAGCGCGCCGGCATCGTCAACCCGTTCCCGATCCAGGAGATGACCCTGTCGGTCGCCCTGATGGGAACCGACCTGATCGGCCAGGCCCGCACCGGCACCGGCAAGACCCTCGCCTTCGGCATCCCGGTGCTCCAGCGCTCGGTGGCCGCCCACGACCCCGACTACGTCGAGCTGCCCCAAGGCAAGCCGCAGGCGCTGATCGTGGCCCCGACCCGTGAGCTCGCGCTCCAGGTCTCCAAGGACCTCCAGCTCGCCGGCAAGGACCGCGGCATCCGCGTCCTCACCGTCTACGGCGGCGTCGGCTACGAGCCGCAGCTCGAAGCCCTCGAGTCCGGCGTCGACGTCGTCGTCGGCACCCCGGGTCGCCTGATCGACCTGGCCAACCGCAAGGCCCTCGACCTGAGCCACTGCAAGTCCGTGGTCCTCGACGAGGCCGACGAGATGCTCGACCTGGGCTTCCTGCCCGACGTGGAGAAGCTCCTCTCGAAGACCCCCGAGACCCGTCAGACGATGCTCTTCTCTGCCACGATGCCGGCCGCGATCATCGCCCTGGCCCGCACCCACATGCGGCACCCGATGAACATCCGCGCCGAGTCCTCGGCCGACAACCAGACCGTGCCGGCCACGGCCCAGTTCATCTACCAGGCCCACGACCTCGACAAGCCCGAGATCATCGGACGCATCCTGCAGGCCGACGACGCCGACAAGGCCATCGTCTTCACCCGCACCAAGCGCCAGGCGCAGCGGATCGCCGACGACCTGTCCGAGCGTGGCTTCAACGCCAGTCCCCTGCACGGCGACATGGCCCAGGTGGCCCGTGAGAAGGCGCTGAACCGGTTCCGTGAGGACAAGCTCAAGGTCCTCGTCGCCACCGATGTCGCGGCCCGCGGCATCGACGTGGCCGGCGTCTCGCACGTGATCAACTACACCTGCCCCGAGGACGACAAGACCTACGTGCACCGGATCGGTCGCACCGGTCGCGCCGGCGCCACCGGTGTCGCGGTCACCTTCGTGGACTGGGCGGACCTGACCCGCTGGAAGGTCATCAACAAGACCCTGGACCTCCCGTTCGAGAACCCGCAGGAGACCTACTCGACCTCCGAGCACCTCTACACCGACCTCGGCATCGCGCCGGGCACCAAGGGTCGGATCAAGGACCCGGAGCCGCAGGCACCGCGTTCCGACAGCGGCCGCGGTGGCCAGCGCAGCGGCGACCGTGGTGGCCGTGGTGGCCAGGGTGGTCGCTCGGACCGGGCCGTCTCGACCGAGGGAAGCGGCGAGAAGTCGGGCCAGAAGAGCAACCGGAACCGCCGTCGGCGCCGGACCCGCAGCGGCGAGCAGGTTGCCGCGACGAGCGCGGAGAAGGCCACCTCCGGGGAGTGACCCCGCGGGCCCCAGGGCCCCTCGTTCCAGTCGGTACGCCGATCCGCAGCTGCGGGTCGGCGTACTGCCATTTGGAGCCGAGCTCAGATGACGACGACCTTGGTGCCGATCGGGGCGAACCTCCACAGCTCGCGCGCGTCATCACTGGCCTGGCGGATGCAACCGTGCGAGCGAGCGGTGCCCAGCTGCGCCTCGGTCTGGACGGCCTTGCCCTTGTTGACCGGGATGTCGTGGAAGCCGATGGCTGCGTTGCGCCCGTGGGCGAACCGGACGAACCACTTCATCGTGCCGGAGTCGTCGATGCCGGTTGCCCGTTCGGATCGGGAGAAGACCTGATAGCTGCCCTTGGCCAGGTTGTCGGTGACGCTGCCCGAGACCGGGTAGGTCCGGGTCACCTGGTTCTTCGGCGTGATCAACCAGACCCGCTGGGCTGCCTGGCTGAACACGATCCGTCGACCGGTGCCCGAGCGTTGCGGCGCGATGGTGACCGGCGGACCGAGCAGCACCGGCTCCGCGATCCGCTTTCCGGGCACCGCAGGTGCCTGCTCGGCCTGTGCCTGCTGGTCAGCACTGGCCGGGTCACCGGCCACGGTCCTGGGGATCAGGCCGATTCCGCCGAGCGCGGCAACCAGCGTGATGGCGAGCGAGGCGCCGAGCGCGGCCACCCGACCATAGCGAGGACGCTTCGGTTCGAGGCGATGGCGACTCATCGCAGGGTCACTTCTTCTTGCGCTTCACCAGGTTCGCCGCGACCTCGCGATAGGCCATCGCGCCCTTGTTGCTCTTGTTCGTGGCGAGGATCGACCTGCCGGCGGCGGGTGCCTCGGCGAACTTGATGGTCTTCGGGATCGGCGGCTCGATGACGTCGAGCTCATAGGTCTCCGAGATGGTCTCGAGGACGGTGCGCGAGTGGTTGGTCCGGCCGTCGAAGAGGGTGGGCAGGACGCCCCAGACCTTCAGCTTGCGGTTGGTGAACTTGCGGACGTCGTGCACGGTGTCGAGCAGCTGCCCGACACCACGGTGCGACAGGGTCTCGCACTGCAGCGGGATGAGTACGCCGTCGGCGGCGGTCAGGCCGGCGACCGTGAGGACACCGAGCGAGGGCGGGCAGTCGAGCAGCACCCAGTCGTAGTGGATGCCGGCCTCCTCGAGGTCCTCGATCGCGCCCTTGATCACGTGCTCGCGACCCGTGCGGGTGAGCAGGTCGGCCTCTGCGCGGGCCAGCTCGATCGTGGCGGGCATCAGGTCCACGCCGTCCTCGGTCTCGATGATGACCTCAGTCGGGGCGAGTCCCTTGGTCAGCACGTGGTGCACCGAGA
>DATCYH010000366.1:0-1705 GCA_036570405.1 Nocardioides sp. | reverse complement strand
AGCAGGAGGGTGAAGGAATCACCTTCGAGCGAACCGCGCAGCACGACCTGGTCGTGGCCGCGCGGCGCGCCCGCCATCTGCAGCTTGACGTCGAACTGGTCGGACCAGAACCACGGCACGGCTTGGTGGAGACGTTCCGCGCCCAAGAGCGTGGCCGCGCCGACGGCGGCCTGGTCCGTGGCGTTCTGCACCGACTCCAACCTCACCCCCGGCGTACGGTCCAGCGGGTGCGGCATCACGGTCGCATCGCCGACTGCGACGATCTCGGGGTCACTGGTGCGGGCGCGCTCATCGACCACGATCCCGCCGTCGACGGCCAGCCCGAGCTGTTCGGCCAGCTCTACCCGGGGTTCGACGCCGATGCCGACCACGACCAGGTCCGCGGGCAGGACCGCCCCGTCGTCGAGGACCACCGAGTCGACAGCACTTTCGCCGCGAAGCGCGACCACTCCAGCACCGAGGTGGACCGAGACCCCACGGCGTTGGTGCAGCTCGGCGAACCAGCTCGAGAGTGTTGGCGTCGTGGCGCGGCCCATCAAGCGGGGTCCCGCCTCGATGACACTGACCTCGACGCCGCGCTGGGCCAGCACCGCCGCCGCTTCGAGCCCGATGAAGCCGCCACCGACCACTACTGCACGACGTACGCCGGGGAGCTTCTTCTTCAGCTGCTCCGCGTCCTCGAGGTCACGCAGGTAGACGACACCGTCCAGGTCGGCGCCTGGGACCGCGAGGCGCCGAACGCGTGACCCGGTGGCGAGTGCCAATTTGTCGAACTTCAGCTCCGCACCGTCCTGGGTCAGCGCGACACCGGTCATCGCGTCGATCTTCTCGTTCCGCGTGCCGAGGAGGAGTTCGACCCCCTTGGCCTCATAGAAGGAGGCTGGGCGCAGCGCCAGGGAGTCCACCGTGGCCGCACCGTCCAGATATGCCTTTGACAGGGGCGGGCGATGGTAGGGCAGGTGCGGCTCGGCACCGACCACGGTGATCGAACCGTCATGACCGCCATCGCGGAGCGCGGCCGCCAGCTGCACGCCGGCATGACTGGCCCCGATGATCAGGATCCGCGGGCTCACAGCTGCTCCGGCGCCACTTCGACCGAAAGCCCGTCGAGCTCGGCAGACATCTTGATCTGACATGAGAGTCGACTCTCCGGTCGTCGCTCCGCCATCGCACCGTCGAGCATGTCGTCCTCCATCTCCGAGATCTCACCGAGGCGATCGATCCACGACTCTCGGACATAGACGTGGCA
Source organism: Nocardioides sp. (assembly GCA_036570405.1). Classification (GTDB taxonomy): domain Bacteria; phylum Actinomycetota; class Actinomycetes; order Propionibacteriales; family Nocardioidaceae; genus Nocardioides. The sequence continues at coordinate 456 of DATCYH010000366.1, read as the reverse complement.
ACTGGCACAGGCCAGCGAGCCACCGCACTGGCCGACCACGCCTGGGACGCCGTGCGCCACCGCGGTCTCCATGACAGAACGCCCGTCCTCTGCGTCGATGACGTGCTCCGCCCCCTGCGGGTCCATGTAGCTGACGGTGGGCACACCTGCTCCTAGCGGGTTGGAAGTCGTTGCCTTAACACGTTACCAAACGAATGGTAGGAATAAAATGCTTCTTGCGCTACCTTGTCCCTCGAGAAATCGCCGTCGGCGATCCCAGAGCCACAGGAGTGTCCAGTGCCCCGACCGAGCAGGTGGGACGACGTCGTCTCAGCCGCCGCACGCGTGTTCAGCGAGAAGGGGTTCGGGGGTGCTTCCCTCGAGGACGTTGCGAACGAGGTCGGGATGCTCAAGGGCAGCCTCTACAACTACATCAAGAGCAAGGAGGACCTCCTCTTCGCGATCGTGCGGCCCAAC
>DATCYH010000365.1:0-2121 GCA_036570405.1 Nocardioides sp. | reverse complement strand
AGGGCCATGTCGTGCTGGACACGAACGTACGCCGGGTCTTGGCCCGGGCGATCTCCGGCGTGGAGTTCCCGGCCAACTCGGTGAACCGGGCCGAGCGCGACCTGGCCGCGGAGCTGCTGCCCGAGGACGAGGCGACCGCGGCCACCTGGTCGGTGGCGGTGATGGAGCTCGGTGCCCTGGTCTGCACCGCCAAGGCTCCTCGTTGCCACTCGTGCCCGATCAAGGATCGCTGCGCGTGGGTGGCGCAGGGCAAGCCGGCACACGCCGGGCCACCTCGCAGGGTCCAGGGCTTCGCCGGCACCGACCGGCAGGTTCGCGGCCGACTGTTGTCCGTGGTCCGCGAGGCGGAGCACGCGGTGGCCAAGCCCCGACTCGACGTGGTCTGGGACGAGCCGGTCCAGCGTGAGCGGGCGTTGGCCAGCCTGCTCGCCGACGGGCTGCTGGTCCAGGTCGTCGCGACTGGTCCGGACGGGGACCACCCGCACTACGCCCTGCCCTGATCCACGACGCGGGGGCGCGTGCGGCACGGGCTCATTCGAGAGGTCAGAGCGTGAATTCACGACGGGTCGGCGCGGCTGAGAAATGCGCCGAGCCGGCACGAGTCATCTTCAACTCGTGCCGGCTCGGTGACTGAGGGCTCAGTCCTCGGACTTGGGGATGTCCTTCGGTCCGTCGCTGTCATCGGGTCCCTCGGTGCTCTCGCCGACCACGTCGCCGGGGACCACGTCAGCGGTCTCCAGCGGCGGAGCGTCCGGGAGCGCACCGACCGTCTGGCCCTTGAAGGTGAAGGTCGCGGTCGGCCCCTCGCCCTCGACGTCCACGAGCACGATCTGGCCGGGGCCGACCTCGCCATAGAGCATCTTCTCGGCCAGCACGTCCTCGATCTCGCGCTGGATCGTCCGACGCAGAGGGCGGGCACCCAGCACCGGGTCGAACCCGCGCTCGGCGAGCACGGTCTTGGCTGCCGGGGTGAGCTCGAGGGCCATGTCGCGGTCCTTCATCCGCAACTCGACCGAGGCGATCATGTTGTCGACCATCGCCACGATCTGGTCCTGCGAGAGCGGCGGGAAGACGATGACCTCGTCGACACGGTTGAGGAACTCGGGACGGAAGTGCTGCTTGAGCTCCTCCTGGACCTTGCCCTTCATCTTCTCGTAGGCACCCTGCGAGTCGGACGCGTTGCCGAAGCCGAGGCTGACGCCCTTGCTGATGTCCCGCGACCCAAGGTTGGTGGTCATGATGATCACCGTGTTCTTGAAGTCGACGACGCGGCCCTGCGAGTCGGTCAGGCGACCTTCCTCGAGGATCTGCAGCAGCGAGTTGAAGATGTCCGGGTGGGCCTTCTCGACCTCGTCGAAGAGGACCACCGAGAACGGCTTGCGCCGCACCTTCTCGGTCAGCTGGCCACCCTCCTCGTAGCCGACGTAGCCGGGGGGCGAGCCGAACAGCCGCGATGCGGTGTGCTTCTCGCCGAACTCGGACATGTCGAGCTGGATGAGCGCGTCCTCATCACCGAAGAGGAACTCGGCGAGCGACTTGGACAGCCACGTCTTACCGACACCCGAGGGGCCGGCGAAGATGAACGAGCCACCGGGGCGCTTCGGGTCCTTGAGACCGGCACGCGTACGACGGATGGCGCGGGAGAGTGCCTTGACGGCCTCCTCCTGACCGATGACGCGCTTGTGCAGCTCGTCCTCCATCTTGAGCAGGCGCGAGGACTCCTCCTCGCTCAGCTTCACGATCGGGATGCCGGTCGCGACCGCGAGGACCTCCGCGATCAGCTCCTCGTCGACCTCGGCGACCTCGTCCATGTCGCCCGCGCGCCACTGGCGCTCACGCTCGGACTTCTTCGCGATCAGCTGCTTCTCCTCGTCACGGAGACGGGCGGCGGCCTCGAAGTCCTGGCCGTCGATGGCGGCCTCCTTGCGCTGGCGCACCTCGCCGATCTTGTCGTCGTACTCGCGCAGGTCGGCGGGCGCAGTCATCCGGCGGATCCGCAGCCGCGAGCCGGCCTCGTCGATCAGGTCGATCGCCTTGTCGGGCAGGAACCGGTCGGAGATGTAGCGGTCGGCCAGGGTCGCCGCCGAGACCAGCGCCTCGTCGGTGATCGTGACCCGGTGG
>DATCYH010000364.1:0-5237 GCA_036570405.1 Nocardioides sp. | reverse complement strand
CCACCCGGCTGGCGCGGTTCGCGATGGATCCCGAGAGCATGCACCTGGTGATCGGGGGTGAGGGGCACAGCGGCCCGGCGATGCTCGAGGATCCCGGCATCATGGGGATGCAGGGCATCGCGGTGGTCGAGGACACCTTCCACATCACCACCTCCAACGGCCCGTTCCTGCCCGGCAGCGTGTACGTCGGACAGGTGGCGCCCGGGGAGCCTGCCAGGTTCCGTCGGTTCAGGTGGGCGACACCGATCGGTTGTGAGGACCTGAGCTATTGGCCCTCGAGCACCGACGGCGGAGCCTTCTGGTCGGTGACCGAGCACCCGTTGCGGCGCTGGGTGTTCACGATGAAGCGGAACTGGTTCGCCGAACGCGGCTGAGCCGGGCCTCGATCAGACCCGCCCGGCCCGCACCACCATCACGTCGGGCAGGTTCGCGGCGACCTGTCGCCACGAGTCGCCGTCGTCGGTGGAGCACCAGACGGTGCCGTTGCGGGCACCGAGGTAGAGACCGGTGCGGTCATGGTCGTCGGCACACATCGCGTCGCGCATCACCCCGACGTGGAAGGTGTCCGGCAGCCCGTCACCCGCTTCGTGCCACGACTCCCCCGCATCCCGGCTGCGCCAGACCCGTGCCCGGCCGCCCGGTGGGTAGCGCGCCTCGCCGCCGTTGATCGGGAAGACAAAGATCGTGTCCGGCTCGCGCGGGTGCACCACGATCGGGAAACCGAAGTCCGCGGGCAGCCCCTCGGCGATCGACGTCCACGAGCGACCCTCGTCCTCGGAGCGGTAGACGCCCCCGTGGTTCTGGGCATAGAGCCGCACGGGGCGCTCCGGGTGCCTGGCCAACTTGTGCACACACTGGCCGAAGACCGGATATTGCTGGCCCTCGGGCAGGAAGTCGGCCCGGATGCCGGCGTTGCGCGGCTGCCAACTCGCACCATTGTCGTCGCTGGCGTAGACCCCGCCGGTGGACAGCGCAGCCAGCACCGAACCGGTCCGGGTCGGGTGCGGGAGCACCGTGTGGAAGGCCTGTCCCCCGAAGCCCGCTGCCCATTCGGTGCGGTGCGGGTGGTCCCAGAGCCCGCGCACGAGCGAGAACGTCTCGCCGCGGTCGGTCGAGTGCCACACCGCCGCCGGCTCGGTGCCGGCGTAGACCTCGTCGTCGCCCGCGCCGGGCACGAGCTGCCACACCCGCTCCACGGATGCGTCCACGTCGTCGGGGAACCTGATCGCCTCGGGGGTGCTCTGCCAGCTCGCGCCCAGGTCGTCGGAGCGGCCGACCTGCGGGCCGAGCCAGCTCGACGCCGCACCGGCGAGCAGTCGCGGCGGATCGCAGCGGGTGTCGACCATGCAGGAGTAGACCTCCTCCATGTCGAAGTGCGGTCCGCTCCACTCCCAGTCCTGGCGGGCTTCGTCTGATCGGCCGACCCACAAGCCCTTGCGGGTGCCGACCATGAGCACTGTGGCAGCCATCGACTGCTCCTCTCGACGATTCGAGGGTAGTCCGGCGCGGCCCCTACCGCGAGCGTGGCGAGCGGGCGAGCTGGCGACTCTGGGCGATCAGTCGGTCCGCGGAGTCCCAGACGACGCAGTCCTCCTCGAACATGCCGCCGGCCATGTTGCGGGTCTCGTGCCTGACCCTGAGCCACCCCGGTGCCGGGACGCCTCGCACGTGCGCGGTGAGCTCGAGGGTCGGGGCCCAACCGGGCATGCCGAGGTCGAAGGTGACCGGGGGCAGTGCGTCGAGCATCAGCAGCAGGGACAGCGGGTCGGGGTCGCGCTGGTCGACCAGGCGGATCCAGCCCTGGATGATCCCGTTCCCGCTCGGTTCGCCGACGGCCCAACCGGCGTACGCCGGGTCCAGGCGCAGGTCGAAGCGTCCCATCAGCGGCGCCATCCTGCGCACCTCCTCGGGGGCCATCGTGGTGGGGATGCAGTCCTCGAGCGGAGGTAGCTGTGGCGCGGTCGCAGTGGTGCGCACGTCGTCAGGGAGGGCGGACAGGTCACCGTAGGTCGCGGTCACCGTGATCCGCGGCTGTCCGTCCTGGATCAGCTCGGCGGCGAGGGTGGCCACGCTGCCGCCGTCACGAATCGTCCTGGTCACGATCGTGGCCGGGCCGGCAGTGGCCGCGCTGAGATAGAAGCAGCTGACCACGATCGGGTCGGGCTTGCCGGGAGCGACCTGACCGAGCGCGTTGCCGACGGTGGCCAGCAGGTAGCCGCCGTTTACTGCGCCGCCAACGTCCCAGCCGGCACCCAGCTCGGTGGTGAAGGTGGTCTCGTCGGCTCTCGTGACTGCGTTGTCGCGGTCGAACTCGTGTCCCATGCAGCGGATCCTAGGAGGCACGCGACAATGGTCCGATGCCAGCCCACACCACAGTTGCCAGAGAGGTGCTTCGGCTGGGCGCCCACAACGGTGCACACCGGGTGGCACTGCGCGCGGGGATCTCGGTCCTGGTCCCGCTGATGATCCTGTGGTCCGTGGACCAGGTGCCGTGGTCAATCTATGCCGCGTTCGGGGCGATGACCTCGCTCTACGGACGCTCCATCGTGGGACTCGAACGCGTCCGGATGCAGGGCACCCTGGCCGTGCTGCTCACCTGGGCCGTCGGATTGGGCGCACTGGTCAGCATCTCGGAGCACCGGGGCTGGCTCGCCGTTCCCGTCGCGGCACTCGTGGCCGGGGTCGGCTCCTGGATCTCCGACGTGGAATCGTGGCACCCGCCCGGGCCGTTGTTCCTGATCTTCGCCTTTGCGGCGGTGGCGTCCATCCCCGGCGAGGCCGCGGACCTACCGATCGCAGTGGGTGTGGCCGGGAGCGCCGCCCTCTTCTCGCTCCTGGTCGGATCGGCCGGAGCAGTCTGGCGTCGCCTGCGCACCGGAGCACCGCTGTCGAGCCCCACCCGTCTGCGGCCTCCGCCGCGGCGCGTGGCACGGCGACACGTCGCCCGGGGTGTGACCAGCGTGGTCATTGCCGGGTCGTTGGCCACCGCGATCGGCATCGGTCACCCCTACTGGGCGATGGTCTCGGCGGTCGTCCCACTCGTCGCCAAGGACCTGCTCCCCCAAGCGGTGCGCGGCATCCAGCGAATCATCGGCACCGCGCTCGGCCTGGTCAGCGCCGCGCTGTTGCTGGAGCTCGACCTGCCCGTCCTGGCACTGATCCTGGTCGTGGTGGTGATGCAGGTCGCCGCGGAACTGCTGGTCGGGCGCAACTACGCCATCGCCCTGGTCGCGATCACCCCGCTGGCGCTACTGATGGTCCACCTGGCCGCGCCCACCCCGACCAGGACGTTGATCATCGACCGGGGTGTCGAGACACTGATCGGCGTGGCGATCGGCATCCTCATCGGTTGTGTCACCCGTGACCGGAAAGAGGCCTGAGATGTTCGGACAACCGACCCCCACCGTGCTGGCGCTGGGCGCGCTCGGTGCCGCCAGCGGCATCCACCTGTGGGCCCAGTGGACCGACGTCGACGCGGTCTCGGACCCCACCCAGCCCCTGTTGATGGTCTTGCTGGCGTTGGCGCTGTGGACCGCGACCTCGGCCCCGCGGAGCCGACTGGTCCGGCTCACCCTCCTCGCCCTGGCCTTCAGCTGGCTCGGTGACTCCGCGCCGCGCTTCGTGGACGGCGACGCCGCGTTCCTGCTGATGGTGGGCTTCTTCGCCCTCGCGCAGGTCGCCTACGCGGTGGCGTTCCGGCCGTACGCCGACCAGTCGGTGCTGGCGATCAACCGGATCGCGCTCGCGCCGTACGCCGTCGCGGTGGTGCTGCTGGTTGCCATCTGCGCCCCCGGCGCGGGCGGCATGCTCGTCCCGGTGCTGGTCTATGGCGCGCTGCTGGGGACGATGGCCGTGCTGGCGACCGGGCTCGGGCGACTGATCTGGGTCGGCGGCGCGCTGTTCCTCGTCTCCGACGGGTTGATCGCGATCGATGCCTTCGCCGAGAACGTGACCATCGGGCACAGCTCGTTCTGGGTGATGCTCACCTACATCGTGGCGCAGGTGCTGATCGTGCTGGGCGTGCTCGAGCGAGACACATGTACCCGGTCGGCGCCCCTCCGCTCTCCCTGAAGGTTCAGCGCTTGTTGACCTGCTTGAGCACCGCGCGGAACTGGGCCCGAGCACCTGCCGCGTTCGGGTGGGCCGGGATCCCGATGCCCAGGTCGTTGACCGAGACGCCGACGACCTCGACGTACCGCTTGTCGGGGGCCGCACAGACGTCGTGGCCGAGCGAGGGGGTGTAGGTGTCGACGAACTCGGCGCCGCCCTTCCTCGCTGCGCTCTTCACCATCGCGTTGAGGGCAAGGAAGGCCTTGGCCAGGTAGGCCCGGTCGGACTCGGTCATCGGCAGGAAGGGATAGCAGGTCTTCGGCGGCACGGCCGCCAGGTAGTCCACCATCAGGATCCGCGCCTTCGGCGAACGCTTGCGTACCTCCTTGATGGCTCGGACCAGCTTCGGCTCGGATGCCTTGATCGCCACGGCCAGCTGGTCGACGCCACCGGCGGTGAAGCGCTCCTTGCACCCGCCCAGCGGCAGCGCCGAGGGCACCAGCGGGAGGCCGAGGTCCAAGGCCGGCAGCGGTACGGGCACGTTGACCGGGAGAACGTTGAGGCAGTCGAGGGCCGCGGCGGCGACCGAGGCGTCGTTGCCGCCGATGCCGATGGTGACCAGGTCGGTCTTCCTCGTGAGCCGGTCGAACTGCGGCGGGTTGGTGCCGCCGATGAACGCAGTCTGCGGGGCATAGAAGTCGTCGGTGGTGGCCGAGCCGCAGGTGGCGTCGCGGTGGAGCTTCACCTTCAGCGCCGCAGCCAGCAGCTTCGGATAGTTGACCTGGGACTGGGCGCAATCGATCGGCGCGTGCCTGGCATCGGGCAGGCCATGGGCGTCGATCAGCTTCACGTCCGCGGACCACGAGTCACCCAGGGAGACATACTCCTTGTAGACCAGCGGCTTCGTGGCGGGCGCCTTGGCCTTGGTCGTCGCGGCTGCCCTGCTGGTCTTCGGGTGCGCGGTCCCGGTGCTCGTCGGTGCCTTCACCGACTGGGACACCGACTGGGACTCAGCCTTCGCGGCCAACACCGTGGCCGCGGCGGCGTCCAGCTCCTGGGTCGTGGCAGCGACCCGGCTCCCTTCGGCGTTCGACGTACGCCGCGCCTCGTCGGCTGCGGTCGACACGACGCCCGCCGCGAGCAGCATCGGCAGGACGGCGAGGGCAGCGACCAGGCGCAGAGAAGTG
>DATCYH010000363.1:0-2994 GCA_036570405.1 Nocardioides sp. | reverse complement strand
TCAGAGAAGCACCAGCGTTCAGAACGAGCTCGGCACCCTCAACGTTCGACACGAGCAGCTCCGCCTGGCAAAGACCCCTTGGGCGCGCTGGTGAGCGGCCGCGGGGCGCGGTCGCTCACTGGGTGGGGCTCGGATCGCGTGTTGGGGGCTGGTCCGTGCGCCCCGGCTCGCTCAGGCGGCGAGGCGGGGCTGGGGTGGGTGACTTCGTCGGGTGGTGCCGTCGGGTGCGGTGACCTCGAGGACCCCGGTGTCGTCCATGTGGATGTGCCAGCCCCGCCGGTGGATGAGGTGGTGGTGCTTCGAGCAGAGAAGCACCAGGTTGGACAGGTTCGTGGGCCCGCCTCGTTCCCAGTGCCAGATGTGGTGTCCGTCGCACCATTCGGGCTTGCGGTCGCAGCCGGGGTAGCGGCAGTGCTGATCCCGAAGAACCAGTGAGGTGTAGACGGCGGCGGGGATGGTGCGGGTGGAGCGCCCGTAGTCGAGGATCGACGACTTTCCGTCGGTGATCACCCGGTGCAGGTTCGCGTCACAAGCCAAAGCATGCAGCGTCGCCGCGTCGATGGATGATCCGTTGAGCATCCGCCCAGGCCCACCGTTGAGGAGGTCAGCCAGGTCGACGACCACGTTCAGGTGGGGCCGGTGGCGCTTGCCGAGCTTGGTGGCCTGGTGGTCGAGGAAGAAGCGGCACACATCCGCAAGGGCCTGCCCTTGCTTCTGAGCGAAGGTCCGCACCTCACCTTCAGCATCAGGCGAACCAGCGAGATCGAGGGCCCGTTCGATGACTTCGGTCTCCGCCGCGTCGAAGGACCCCGACAGATGTCCCCGCCCATCAAGTGACCGCGAGAGTCGTGCTTCGGTAGGAGGTGGTGCGGGTGGTTCGGGCCCGTCGTCGATCGCGTCGGCGATGTCAGCCCAGCGCCGCAGCGCGGAGACCGTCTCGGTGATGTCCGCATCACACAGCCCCGGCACCAGCTGAGCTTCATCCCCGATGAACAGGTCGACGTGGCGTGTCTTCACGTTGGCGACGACGACCCGGATCTGCCCAGAGGAGAGCCGCCCCTGTTCCCAGGCGGCAGCTGTCAACGGGAGTGAGCGTGAGAGTCGCGAGGTCTTGAGGAGCTGGGAGGCGTCGCCGTGGGACATGCGCAACCGGACCCGCATCCAAGACGCCATGGACACGGATCCGTCGGCTGCCCATTCACCGGAGGAGTCGAGTGCTGCGAGGGCTGCTGCGGTCTTGGCGTCGAGGATCCCGTGCAGTCGATGGAGCTCGGCCACCGCGTCCGGCTGAGCGGGAACCTCCAGGTTCTCGAGCGCATCTCGGAGCTCCTCGAACATGTTCCTAGGGTACACCAGTTCGCCCCTGTTTGCACCGAAATGTCCAACGTTTCCAACGGTTTCTGAAGGATTCTCCGCGGCCGGTCACCAGCAAGAAGGCGTGGAGCCCACCCCGGCACCCCGCCCGCCTCGCCGCGCCCTTGACCTTCGCCAGCGCGACGCGATCGAGGTCAGGCGCGAAGGCGGGACATGAGCTCGGTGAGGACTGTCTGTCGCTGGGTGTGGCGGGCGACGGCCAGCTCCTCGACGAGGTAGCCGACCAGGTAGGCGTAGGCCTCGGCCGCTTCCTCGGTGGAGTCGAATGCCTCGGCGGCCATCCGCTCGGCGTGAGGGTCCTCGTCCATCAGCCCCTGGACGACGCTCAGAGCGAGGACGGCACGAGACGGATCCACGAGTAGATCCTCGCAGAAGCGCCTCACACGCCGAGGGACTTGCCGATGATCTCCTTCATCACTTCTGACGTCGGGCTCGTGCTGGTCAGCGGCGCCTTGTCGCAGAGCCAATCCGTGCTGCAGTACCTCAACTATTGACTGCGTGCCGGTCGGCGGCGTGCTCAGTCGGCGTCACGGTCTTGACTGTTGCCAGCCTGTTTCCAGGGCCGTAGGAGGACTCCGCGGCCAGGCCGGAGATGAGCGCGCCGGGGTCCATCTCCAGCGCGGCCGCAAGCCGAAGAATGACGGCGGGCGCGTACGAACATACGCGCGTCTGCCCGGCCTTCCTGCGTTATGCTCTGCGGTAACACCTCTGGTCTGCGCTGCAGCCGGTAGCGCCTCGCCACCTTCGGGAGTGAGCGAGGGAAGCGCCTCAGCAAGGGACAGTGGCGGTGGACGTGAACGCCATGCGCGTCGAGCACGACGACACGGCTGGACGTCCTTACCGCGCTGCACGTCCAGCCTCGACCAGAGGAGGCGCCGTGAACTGGCTCACCGAACCCGAGGCCATGAAGGCGTTGGGCATCACTTCTGAGCACAGCCTGAGGACGCTGGTGCGGTCGGGTCGCCTGCCTGCGTACCAGCTCACTCGGCGGCTCCTGTTTCGCCCTGAGGACGTAGCTCAGGCAGTCGAGGACAGCCGGGTCGGTGTGGCCGACCCAGGACGTTGACCGGCGACGGGCTTTCTGCCGAGGACAAGCAGAAGCACAGGCCGCGGCACGTGAGATTTGTCTGGACCGAGAGGATCAGAGCGTCAGACCTGAAGCCGCGCGAGCGGCACGCAGCGCACGTCTACGCCGAGCACATGAACGGCGCTGGTCGGTGCTGGATCTCGAACAGGACGCTGGCTGACGAGATGGGTCTGCGGTCGACCACGAGCGCCGAGGACGCCAAGGGCTTGCTCATCAAGACGGGTTGGCTGGTCGTGGTCGAGGAGGGCGGCGGGCGTGGTCGCGCCTCCGTGGTCGAGGCACGGTTTCCCGTCGCAAACGGGGTGTCTGGGCGGGAGCTTTCGCTGGAGAATCCTCCCGGGGAAGCGGGCCGTTTGACACCCCCTGAACCGCCCGCCGTCGAAGCAGAAACAGCCCGGCCTACGTATCGGCTTCCGTGGCCGTCGTCGTAGGAGAGGATCGGGGGAGGATTCGTTCCACCAGCGTCGTTGCCTCCCATGTTGCCCGTCGCTCCGCGGTGGGCGCGGATCCGTCGTGCTAGGCGAGGCCCCATC
>DATCYH010000362.1:0-9420 GCA_036570405.1 Nocardioides sp. | reverse complement strand
GAGGCTGAGGTTGTTGATCACCTCCGCCGTGGGCACGGTCCTCGTCGCGACGGTCGCCGTCGTGCCGTCCTTCCGGTTCAAGGACTCCACCTCATTGGCCGACGCCTATGAGGCTTCTCGCCCGGTCCAGGCCGAGGACGGGCACTGGCACGAGCACGACCCGGCCCGCAAGAACGACCTGAGCCAGTCGGACGAGATGCAGGCCGACGGGACCGAAGGCGTCCAGGCCGGCTCGACCAGTGCGTCCACCACGGACCCCACGACTGCGACCGAAGCGCGGAAGAACGCGGCGTACGTGGCCAAGAGCCGCACCAGCCAGGACCCCGAGCTGGTCCCGGCGTCCTTCACCACCCCGCGCCGGACAGTGCCCGAGAGCAGGTATGCCGTCGCCGGCGGTTGCTATGCGCTGAACGGGCAGAAGATCACGTTCCGCGCCACCGACCTCGGCGTGCACCTGCTCTACACGACCCGGCGGACCTTCGTCACCGGCAACCTCGGCACCCAGGTCATCCTCGCCAAGTCGCCGACCCGACTGGCCGAGTGGACCACGCAGCGCACCAGCAAGGGATTCACCTTCCGCCTCCACGACGGTCGCTATCTGGCCACCCGTGGCACGACCCTGGTCGCGACGAAGGCTCCGGGCTACTTCCAACTCCGCAGGACGACCGGGTGTACGTCGTACCCCGAGGTCCAGGTCAACGTGCAGGGCGCCCCGCACAAGGGCGCGACGTCGTACCAGGAGGTGCGCGGCTATGTCGACGCGCACGTGCACGGGATGGCCTTCGAGTTCCTCGGCGGCAGCGTGCACTGCGGTCGGCCGTGGCACAAGTACGGTCCCGAGTTCGCGCTCAAGGACTGCGTCGACCACGAGCTGACCGGCGGCAAGGGCGCGCTCCTCGAGAGCGTCCTGTCCGGCGAGCCGTCCCACGACCCGGTCGGCTGGCCGACCTTCAAGGACTGGCCCGCACCGAAGTCGCTGACCCACGAGGGCACCTACTACAAGTGGACCGAGCGTGCCTGGCGCGGCGGCCAGCGCCTGCTGGTCAACCTGCTCGTGGAGAACGGCAAGCTGTGCCAGATCTATCCGCTGAAGCGGAACTCCTGCGACGACATGAAGTCCGCCAAGCTGCAGGCCAAGGACATGCGCCTGCTCGAGCGCTACATCGACGCGCAGTACGGCGGCCCAGGCAAGGGCTGGTATCGCATCGTCACCAGCCCCTGGCAGGCCCGCAAGGTGATCAACGAGGGCAAGCTGGCCGTGGTGATGGGGGTCGAGGTCTCGATCCCGTTCGGCTGCACGATGAAGCTCGACGTCGCACAGTGCGACAAGACATCGATCACCCGACAGCTCGACGAGCTCTACGACCTCGGTGTGCGACAGATGGAGTTGGTCAACAAGTTCGACAACGCCCTGGCCGGTGTGGCCGGTGACGAGGGCGCGATCGGACCGTTGGTGAACGCTGCCAACTTCCTCGAGACCGGCACCTTCTGGAACATGGCGCACTGCGAGCCTGAGGACGGCGAGTCGGCCGACAAGACCCAGCTGGCCCTGCCAGATCTCAGCGGCGGGGCACAGGACGCCCTGTTCGGGGCGCTGGTCAAGGTGGCCGGTCTCGGACTGCCCGCGTTGCCTCTCTATGGCACGCCCCTGCACTGCAACCAGCGCGGACTGACCGACCTGGGCAGCTATGCCGTCGACCTGATGATGTCGAGGAAGATGCTGATCGACCCCGACCACATGAGCGTCAAGGCCCGCCAGGCGACGCTGACCCAGCTGGAGCAGGCGAACTACTCCGGCGTCGTCTCCAGCCACTCGTGGTCCACGCCGGACGCCTACCCGCGGATCTACAAGCTGGGTGGCTTCGTGGCGCCGATGGCCGGCGACTCCACCGGGTTCTACGAGAAGTGGCAGCGCCACCTCGGGTGGACCGACCCGCGCTACTACTTCGGCTTCGGGTTCGGTGCCGACATCAACGGCCTCGCCGAGCAGGCGGAGCCGCGTGGCGCCGAGGTGAAGAACAAGGTCAGCTACCCCTTCACCGGCATCAACGGGATCAGGATCGACAAGCAGGTCAGCGGCAAGAGGACCTATGACATCAACGTCGACGGCGTCTCGCACTACGGCCTCTACCCCGACTGGGTCGAGGACCTGCGCAAGATCGGTGGCTCCGAGAACGGTGCCGCGATCGTCGAGGACATGAGCCGCGGCGCCGAGGCCTACCTGCAGACCTGGGAGCGCGCGCAGGGCGTCAAGGCCGACTCCTGCCGCAACCCCGACCTGCGGCGGGCGACCAGCACCTGGCAGCGGTCAGTCACCAGGGGGATGACCAGCACCCAGCTGATCAAGGCCCTGGGCCAGCCCTACACCCGCCTCGGCACGACGTACACCTTCTGCGCGAAGACCTCGACGCGCAGCAGGGTGCCGGTGAGCGTGTCGTTGAGTCCCGGAGGACGCGTGCTGAGCACACGGTTCGGCTGAGACACGGGTGAGGCTCGGCTAAGAACCCATCGGCTCCTACCCCGCAGTAGGATTCGGCTCACACACCTGAGCCACTGACAGTTACGCCACACCGCAATAGGCTCAGGCCTTGCGTCCTGGACACAGGAACGCGTTTGACGACGAGGAGCCGTTCTTCCATGCAGATCTTCGCCATTGTGGTGTCGCTGGCCGTCTCGGTCGTGGCCGTCGTGATGACCGTCCGGGCAGTGCGCTCGATGCTGGCCACCATCAGGATCGGTCAACCGGCCCTGAACCGCAGCGACCAGCCGCTGAGCCGCACCCTGACCATGCTGAAGGAGACGGTCCTCCACACCAGGATGCTCCAGTGGACGTGGGTGGGCATCCTGCACTGGTTCGCCTTCGCCGCCTTCATCGTGCTCTCGACCGCGGTCGCCCAGGCGTTCTTCCAACTCTTCGACGCCGAGTTCGCTTGGCCGCTCATCGGTCACTGGATCGTTTATGAGTGGATCAGCGAGTTCATCGGGCTCCTCGGCGCGCTCGCGATCCTCCCGCTCTTCGTCTACCGCGTGATCAAGCGGCCCTCGGCCAACGGTCGTCAGAGCCGCTTCTTCGGCTCGACGATGTGGCAGGCCTACTTCGTCGAGGCGATGGTCTTCCTGGAGAGCTCGGCGATCATCTTCATCCGCGCAGCGGAGTACAAGCACGTCGACGGCGCCGAGGCCTCGCACTTCCCGATCAGCCACCTGATCAGCGGTCTCTATCCCGACTCGCACTCCTCGCTCGAGAACATCATCTACTTCATCGCGATGGTCAAGATCGTCTCCGCGATGGCCTGGCTCATGGTGATCGCCTCGAACCTGACGATGGGTGTGGCCTGGCACCGCTTCACCGCCTGGTTCAACATCTGGTTCAAGCGGGAGTCCTCGGGCGGCACCGCGCTGGGCGCCCTGAAGCCGCTGACCAGCAACGGCAAGGCGATCACGCTCGACGACATCGACGACCTCGACGAGGACTCCACCCTCGGCGTCGGCTCCATCGAGGACTTCTCCTGGAAGGGCATCCTCGACTTCACCACCTGCACCGAGTGTGGCCGTTGCCAGTCGCAGTGCCCGGCCTGGAACACCGAGAAGCCGCTGTCGCCCAAGCTGTTGATGATGGGCCTGCGCGAGCACGCCTACGCCAAGGCCGGTGCCCCGGCTGCCGACTCCGAGGGTCAGTCCGAGGCCGAGCAGCGCACGCTGATCGGCAAGACCGACCACGACAGCGACGGCAGCGGCACCGACGTCACGGACTGGTTCTACAACCCCGAGGGTGGCGACTTCGTCATCGACGAGGACGTGCTCTGGAGCTGTACGTCGTGTGGTGCCTGTGTCCAGCAGTGCCCGGTGGACATCGAGCACGTCGACCACATCGTCGACATGCGTCGCTATCAGGTGCTGGTGGAGTCCAACTTCCCGGCCGAGCTCAACCAGCTCTTCAAGGGCCTGGAGAACAAGGGCAACCCGTGGAACATGTCCGCCTCGGCGCGGATGGACTGGGCCAAGGACCTGCCGTTCGACGTCAAGGAGGTCGGCAAGGACATCGAGGACCTCGAGTCCGTCGACTGGCTTTTCTGGGTCGGCTGCGCCGGCGCCTACGAGGACCGTGCCAAGAAGACCACCCGCGCTGTCGCGGAGCTGCTCGACATGGCCGGCGTGAGCTTCGGTGTGCTCGGCAACGGCGAGACCTGCACCGGTGACCCGGCCCGTCGCGCCGGCAACGAGTTCGTCTTCCAGGGCCTTGCCGCCCAGAACGTCGAGACGTTCAAGGAGTTCAAGGTCAAGAAGGTCGTCTCGACCTGTGCGCACTGCTTCAACACCTTGAAGAACGAGTACAAGGACTTCGGCATCGAGCTCGAGGTCGTGCACCACACCCAGCTGCTCAACCGCCTCGTGCGCGAGGGCAAGCTGACTCCGATCAAGGAGGGTGCCGGCGCCGAGAAGCGTTCGATCACCTACCACGACCCGTGCTTCCTGGGCCGTCACAACCAGGTCTACTCGCCGCCGCGCGAGTTGCTGCAGATCCTGCCCGGCGCAGAGGTCAAGGAGATGCCCCGCAACTCCGAGAAGTCCTTCTGCTGTGGCGCCGGCGGTGCCCGCATGTGGATGGAAGAGACCGTCGGCGAGCGGATCAACGTCAACCGGACCAAGGAAGCCGTCGCCACCGGCGCCGACCAGATCGCGGTCGGCTGCCCGTTCTGCCGCGTGATGCTGTCCGACGGCCTGACCTCCGAGCAGGCCAACGGTGGCGCTCGCGAAGAGGTCGAGGTCCTCGACGTCGCGCAGATGCTGCTGGCATCGGTGAAGGGTGAGGTCGCCACGCGCGTCCGCAAGCCCGAGGCGAAGAAGTCGGTCGCCACCAAGGCCGAGCCCGCGGCCGGTGACGTCACCCAGACCGAGTCGACGGTGACCAAGACCGAGGACGTCGGCGCAGCAGCCGAGGCTTCGGGTGGTTCGTCGCTCTTCGACGCTCCCGCTGACTCGGCCCCGGCCAAGTCCTCGGGTGGTTCGCTCTTCGACACCCCGGCAGACTCCGCCCCCGCGGAGAAGCCTGCCGAGGAACCGGCCCAGAAGCCTGCCGCCTCGGGTGGCTCGCTGTTCGACCTCGAGGCGGACGCTCCGGCGGAGAAGCCGGCAGCGAAGGCTGAGGCGAAGCCTGCAACCGAGTCCGCCCCGAAGTCCGAGTCGAAGCCTGCAGCAGCAGGCACCGACCTGGGTGGCGGCGGATCGCTCTTCGACATTGCCGAGGAGGAGCCCGCGGCCAAGGCCGAGCCGAAGACCGAGGCCGCTGTGCAGCCTGCAACGGACGAGGCGAAGGCCCCCTCGACCGCACCTGCCCAGGACGTCGACCTCGGGTCGGGTGGCTCGCTGTTCGACATCGAGGCCAGCGAGCCCGCACCGGCGGCGAAGTCGGAGCCCGCAGCTGCGGAGGACTCGCCCGCAGAGGCAGAGGTTGCCGAGGCACCTGTCGAGCAGGCCCCGGCCGAAGAAGCACCGGTCAAGGAAGCACCGGAAGCATCGGCCCAGACTGCTGGCGCCACCGGCTCTGCCTCCACCCCGAAGACCGATGTCGACCTGAACTCGGGTGGCTCGCTCTTCGACATCGAGGCGCCCGCCGAGACGCCCGCGGCCAAGGCAGCTCCTGCTCCCGCGCCGGACGCCGAGAAGTCGGACGCCGGGACTCCGGCCGTCGAGGACGCTCCTGCTGCCGGACCGGCAGCCGAGGAGCCGGCTCCCGAGGCTTCGGTCGAGGAACCGGTCGCAGCGGAGACTCCGAAGGCTGAGGCACCGACGGCCGAGGCACCGAAGGCTGACGCGCCGAAGTCGAGTGGTGCGAGCTCCACTCCGGCCACCGACGTGGACATCTCCAGCATGGGTTCGCTCTTCGACATCGAGGCGCCCGCGGCCACCGCGGCTCCTGCTCCTGCTGCCTCGGCCCCTGCTGCACCTGCCGCAGAGCCCGAGCAGGCCGCTGCGGAGGCTGAGGAGACGACCGAGCCCAAGACCGAGGTTGCGCCAGAGCCCGGAGCAGAGGCAGCGCCCGAAGCAGAGGCTGAGGCGGGGTCCGAAGAGGCGGGGTCCGAAGAGGCTGGGTCCGAAGAGGCTGGGTCCGAAGCAGGCGCAGCAGCATCTGCCCCGACCGGTGCCGAGGTCTCGCAGGCCGCCAGCCAGGCGTCCCCCGAGGCCGAGTCGTCCCCCGAGGCCGAGTCGGCGCCCAAGGCCGAGGCGGAGGAAGAGGTCGAGCCCGACACGGAGCCCGCCGCGCCTGAAGTCCAGGCCAACGCAGACACCGAGTCGGAGCCCGCAGCCGAGGAGGCCCCCAAGGCCTCTGGCGAGGCCAACACTCCCAAGCAGGCGAACATCAACGAGGCCGGATCACTCTTCGACCTCTGAGACACCCGCACAGCACAGAACGCCCGGCCCCGGAACCTCGGGGTCGGGCGTTCTTCTTGCTCCGCCGAAGTCGCCAAGACAGTGACGCAAGTCGCTGGTGCCGAACCCGTGACGCAACCCCGCCCGCCTCGTTTACCCATCGAATCCAACTACGGGGCAAAGGGGAACTGGCATGGAGCTGATCGCGATCGAGATGGCCGAACTGACTCGGCGCTCACGCTCGATCCTCCTCAACCACTCCGACCTCGCCCTGGACCGCGGCCTCGACCCGGGTGAGCGCGTGGTGCTGTGGGACTCGATCTCGGGGGACTACCACTCCGGACAGGTCCTCGACGTCGACTTCACCCTGGAAGACACGACGTACCGCTTCAAAATCGGCATCCGGCTCCCCGACGAGCTCGCCCTGGCCCGGCTGACCGGCGTCGCATCGGCCGGCCACCAGATCACCACCCAGCAGGTCATCGAGCTCCTCGACAGCCTCCGCGTCGACGCCCCCGTCGCCTCCTCGGGTGCCCTGCGAGGGTTCGCCCAGAACTGAATCCGGAGCTCAGCCCGACATGATCATCCGACGTACGGCGTCCTCGCTCATTGCTGCCCTCTCGGCCTGCGCCCTGCTCGTTGCCGGGACGCTGACACCAGCCGAGGCGGGTCCCACCACCAGCACCACCGGTCAAGCAACCGGCAGCCCGGTTGCTGCCGCCGCGCCGGCCAAGGAGCCGGGCGGCAACAGCTCCTGGGCGCCTCGCGGTGAGGACTACCCGAACACCAAGACGTTGACCGACCTGGCCATCCCGATGTCGGACGGCACCGTCCTGCGTGGCGACCTGGTCGTCCCTGCCGATGCTGACGGGAACGCGATCGACAAGAAGTTCCCCGTCATCGTCACCATCACCGCCTACAACAAGAGCGTCCAGCAGTACGCCGGCGGCCTGGCCGGTGGCGACTCGTCCTACCTCGTCCAGCGGGGCTATCTCCAGCTGACCGTCGATGCCCGCGGCACCGGCAGCTCCGAGGGCACCTGGGAGGCATTCGCTGCTCGCGAGAACCAGGACGCCGGCGAGATCATGACCTGGGCCCACGAGCAGGAGTGGTCCAACGGCAACACCGCGATGGTCGGTCCGTCCTACATGGGCATCAGCCAACTGTGGGCGGCCTCCGCACAGCCCCCGGGCCTCAAGGCCCTCTTCCCGCAGGTCCCCGGGGCCGATGTCTATCGCGACGTCGTGATGTCCGGTGGCCAGATCGACGTCGGCTTCATCCCGCTGTGGATGGGCTTGGTCACCACGACCGGCCTCATCCCGCCGGCCGTGACCGCGAGCGACCCGTCGTCCGGCCTGACCGCGCTCCTCTCCCACATCGGCGGTGCCCTGACCTTCACCGCCCCGACCTTGGTCGAGGCACTGCTCGGCGGCGATCTCACCTACGACGAGGAGTTCTACGACGAGCGCAGCGTGATCGACGTGATCGACAAGGTGAAGGCGCCGACGTTCTTCATCGCCGGTGAACATGACCTTTTCCAGCGCGGCACTCCACTGCTCTTCGAGAACCTGAACAAGCGCGGCATCCCGACCAAGATGATCGTCGGTCCGTGGGACCACCTCGAGGGATCCTCCGGCGAGCACGTCGGTGACGCCGGCGAGGGCGCGCTCAACGAGCTCCAGCTGCGGTGGTTCGACCACTACGTCAAGGGTGTCGAGGACCCGGCCCTCGACACCGACATCGCACCCCTGACCTACTACGAGCAGGGCACCGGCAAGTGGCGCACCAGCGACAAGTGGATCGGCGACCAGCTCAAGGCGACGACGTACCGTCTCTCCGGCTCCGCCACCACCGGCAACAAGCACGGCGCCCTCACCACCGGCACCCCCGCCGCCGGCACCGCGGACGTGCTGCCGATCCCGGTCGCGGGGCTGTGCTCGCGCTCGATGAGCCAGTGGACGGCCGGCCTGCCCAACGCCACCGGGTTGTTCGGCGCCTGCCTGGAGAACAACAAGGTCAACGACTCCGCCGGCGTGGTCTTCGAGACCGCCCCGGTCACCAAGCCCGTCGAGATGCAGGGCCCGATCAACGCCCGGCTGTACGTCGAGTCCACCAGCGGTGACGGCATGCTCGCGGTGGCCGTCGAGGACGTGGCACCCGACGGAACGGTCAGCCGCCTGACCGGGGGTTGGCAGGTGATCTCGTTCCGCGAGCTCGACAAGGCGAAGTCGCGCTACCTCGACGGCCAGCTGATCCAGGCCTACCACCCGTTCACGCGGGCTTCGAAGAAGAAGCTGGCCAGGGGCGAGGTCGCCCCGGTCGACGTGGAGGTCTTCCCGACCGGCGCGGCGATTCAGGAGGGCCACCGGTTGCGACTCTCGGTCCAGGCCTTCGACGTGCCGCACCTGCTGGCCCCGGTCGGGGACCTGCTGAGCACGCTGACGGTGATCAAGATCCACAACTCCGCCACGCACCCCTCGGCGCTGACTCTGCCGACGCTGCGCACCAAGGTCTCCTCGCGGACGTCCATCTCGCTGGCGAGGTCGACCACCACGCGGAGCCAGTCAAACCAGGTCCGGGTGGCGGTCACCGCGACCGGCGAGAAGCCGACGGGCAAGGTCCAGGTGCGCCTCGACGGCAAGCTGATCCGCACCGCGTCACTCGTCTGGGGCAGGACCACGATCACCCTGCCGAAGCAGAAAAGGACCGGCAAGCACACGGTCAAGGTGACCTACACCGGGTCGACCTACACCGGCTCGTCGAGTGGCTCGAAGACCTGGACCGTACGGCGCTGACACACCCCGCGTCCATGTGACATCACAATAGGGGTTGTCGTGACGTCATGGTGATGTCATAGTGGTGCGCATGGACATCACGCCGTACGTCGACAGCCTCCGCCGGGACCTCGTGGCCGTGGCCGAGGCCGGCGACGCCGACATCAAGGCCGCCGCGGAGCGACTGGTCATGGCCCTGGGACCGTCGGCCCGGCTGGCGTTGATGGAGGCCATCTCCCACGCGGCCGGCGAGATCACCGCCGAGATGCCGACG